>NZ_JAQJCJ010000009.1:0-240017 GCF_030182485.1 Rhizobium atlanticum | reverse complement strand
CGAAACTGCGCGTCGACATGCGCATCGAGATCAAGCGGCTGCATCAGGCGACCGGCAAGACCATCGTCTATGTCACCCACGACCAGATCGAGGCGATGACGCTCGCCACCCGCATCGCCGTGATGAAGGACGGCATCGTCCAGCAGTTCGGCACGCCGGCGGAGATCTACAACAATCCCGCCAACATGTTCGTCGCCGACTTCATGGGCTCGCCGGCGATGAACCTGGTGAAGGCCTCGGTCGAAAACGGCGCCGGCGGCCTTGCGGTCTCGCTCGAACGGCCGAACGCCGCCCCGCTCAGGCTTCCCGTCACGACAACCGCCAACGGCCTTTCCTCCTATGCCGGCCGGCAGGTGATCTTCGGCATCCGCCCCGAGGCGCTGACCGATCCCGATGGCGCCGACCGCAATGCCCGCTCGCTCACCGAAGGCGACTGCCTGATCGAGGTTGTCGAACCGGCCGGCTCCGACACCTTCGCCGTCACCAAGCTCGGCGGCAAGGAAGTCGTCGCGCGCCTGCGCGCCGATGCCGGCATCGCGCCCGGCCAGCACACACGCCTCGCCTTCAACCTCGACAAGGCCGTCTTCTTCGATCCGGAAACGCAGGCGCGGATCGCGTGATCACCAGGTGTTGACATGAGCGGTTCACCAGACATCGTCATCATCGGCTCGGGCGTCGGCGGCGCCACCGTCGCTGCCGGCCTGGCTGTATCAGGTGCGCAGATATTGGTCCTCGAAGCCGGCGATCATATTGCTGATCTTCCCGTCAATCGCGACCAGCGCGCCATCTTCCAGCGTGGCCACTTCCGGCCGAATGAGACGTGGTACGAGGCGAACGGCAGGGGCTTCAACCCCGGCAACTATTACAATGTCGGCGGCAACTCGAAATTCTACGGCGCCGTCCTGTCACGCTACCGCAAAGAGGATTTCGACGTCATTGAACATCGGGAAGGCGTGTCGCCGGCGTGGCCCTTTCCCTATGAAGAGCTGGAGCCCTGGTATTCGAAGGCGGAGCTGATGTATCAGGTTCGCGGCAGTCTTGGCGAAGATCCGACCGAACCGCATCACTCGGTTGCCTACGAATTCCCGCCCGTGCCCGATGAGGCGCCGGTCGCCGACGTCAGGGCACGCCTCAAGGCGAAAGGCCTGCATCCGTTTTCGCTGCCGCTCGGCCTGGATCTCGATGCCTGGCTCTCCAAGGCACGCACGCCCTGGGATGCGCATCCGAATTCGCGGGACGGCAAGATGGATGCCGAGACCGCAGCGCTCGCGGTGGCGCTGAAACACGAGAACGTGCGGCTTGAGACCAATGCACGGGTGATACGGCTCGACACGGGGGCGGGGAGCCGGATCGACCGGATCACCTATGTCAAGGACGGACAGACGCTGACCGTCTCGCCCAGGATCGTCATTCTTTCCGCCGGTGCGGTCCAGTCATCCGTGCTTTTGCTCCGTTCGAAG
Source organism: Rhizobium atlanticum (assembly GCF_030182485.1). Lineage (NCBI taxonomy): Bacteria > Pseudomonadati > Pseudomonadota > Alphaproteobacteria > Hyphomicrobiales > Rhizobiaceae > Rhizobium > Rhizobium atlanticum. The sequence continues at coordinate 238,557 of NZ_JAQJCJ010000009.1, read as the reverse complement.
AACGACCGCTTCCCGAAGGGGCTCGCCAACTCTTCCGATCAGGTGGGCCGCAACTTCATGAACCACAACGCCTCGGCCGTGATAGCGCTCTCGCCGCGCTTCAGGAACACCGCCGTCTACCAGAAGACCTTCGCCTTCAACGACTTCTATCTCTCGGACGGGGAGGGCGGACCACCGCTCGGCAATGTGCAGTTGCTGGGGCGTATTTCCGAAAAGGTCCTCAAAGGCTCTCTGCCGCAGGCGCCGGAATGGCTTCTGCGTTTCATGACGGACCATGCCATCGACTTCTATGCGATGAGCGAGGACGTTCCGAATCCCGAAAGCCGCGTGATGGTCGACGGCGATCGGATCATCCTTAAATGGCAGAGGACCAACTGGGACGCGCATCTTGCGCTTGTCGCCAAGCTGAAGGCAATCCTGCGGTCGATCGGTTTTCCGATCGTGCTATCCAGACCCTTCGACAAACGCACGCCGTCCCATCAGTGCGGAACGATCCGCATCGGAAACGACCCGGCAACAGCGCCACTGGATCCATACTGCCGATCCTACGATCACGGCAATCTTTTCGTCGTCGACGCCGGTTTTCTCCCCACATCGGCTGCAGTCAATCCCGCGCTCACGGTCGCCAGCCAAGCGCTCAGAGTTGCCCATCACATCGCATCGACGGATTTGCAGACACAGGGAGATCCATTAATGCGCGCCGGCTTCAACTAGGACAGTAAAATGGGATTCGATTATATCATCACCGGTGCCGGTCCTGCGGGCTGCGTTCTTGCAAGCCGCCTCAGCGAAGATCCCGATGTCAAGGTACTGCTGCTGGAGGCGGGCGGAGGCGACTGGAATCCTCTTTTCCACATGCCCGCCGGCTTCGCCAGGATGACCAAGGGCGTCGCCAGTTGGGGATGGGAAACCGTGCCCCAGAAGCACATGAAGGGCAGGGTGCTTCGCTACACTCAGGCAAAGATCATCGGCGGCGGCTCGTCGATCAATGCACAGCTCTACACCCGTGGAAACGCGGCCGATTATGATCTCTGGGCCAGTGAAGACGGCTGCGAGGGCTGGGACTACCGTTCGATCCTGCCCTATTTCAAACGTGCCGAGGACAATCAACGTTTCGCCGACGACTACCACGCCTATGGCGGTCCGCTGGGTGTCTCCATGCCGGCTGCACCGTTGCCGATCTGCGACGCCTATATTCGCGCGGGGCAGGAGCTCGGCATACCCTATAATCACGACTTCAACGGCCGCCAGCAGGCCGGCGTCGGATTTTATCAGCTCACCCAGCGCAACCGCCGGCGGTCATCGGCATCGTTTGCCTATCTCTCGCCAATCAAAAATCGAAAGAATCTGATGATCCGGACGGGCGCGCGCGTCGTCCGCATCATGCTGGAGGCAGGCCGCGCGGTCGGCGTCGAGATCGCGACCGAACACGGTCTGGAGGTCGTGCGGGCTGAACGCGAAGTGCTCGTCTCGTCAGGCGCGATCGGGTCGCCGAAGCTCCTGTTGCAGTCCGGGATAGGGCCGGCCGACCATTTGACCTCGGTTGGCGTCAGGCCCCTCCACGATCTGCCCGGCGTCGGCGGCAATCTTCAGGACCATCTCGACCTGTTCGTTATCGCAGAATGCACTGGCGATCACACCTATGACGGCGTCGCGAAGCTCCACCGGACACTGTGGGCCGGAATTCAATATGTTCTCTTCCGCACCGGTCCGGTCGCCTCCTCACTGTTCGAGACCGGCGGCTTCTGGTATGCCGATCCCGACGCACGGTCTCCCGATATCCAGTTCCACCTCGGCCTCGGTTCTGGCATCGAAGCAGGCGTCGAGCGGCTCAAGAACGCCGGGGTCACGCTCAACTCGGCCTATCTGCATCCGCGCTCGCGAGGGACGGTGCGTCTCTCATCCGCCGATCCGGGTGCGGCTCCCTTGATCGATCCCAACTACTGGTCCGATCCTCACGATAGGAAGATGTCGCTGGAGGGGCTCAAGATTGCCCGCGAAATCATGCAGCAGGCGGCGCTGAAACCCTATGTCATGGCCGAAAGGTTTCCCGGGCCGAAGGTCGTGACCGACGAGCAGCTTTTCGACTATGGCTGCGCCAATGCCAAGACCGACCATCATCCGGTGGGCACCTGCAAGATGGGAACCGGGTCTGACGCGGTTGTCGGGCTCGATCTCAAGGTCCACGGCCTGGAAGGCCTCAGGGTCTGCGATTCCTCCGTCATGCCGCGCGTGCCGTCATGCAACACCAACGCGCCGACGATCATGGTCGGCGAAAAAGGATCGGACCTCATCCGGGGCCTGCCTGCGCTGCCGTCGGCGGTCTTCGCCCATGAGCGCAATGATACGAGGCCGCGGGCCCGCGCCGAGATCCGCTAAGGAGTAACGACGATGTCTGAAGTGAAAGTTGCAGTGCTTGGCGCCTCGGGCTGGATGGGAAAGGTCCACACGATGGCCTATCAGACCTTTCAGCATTTCTTCGGCGTGTCGGGCGGAACGGCGCGGATCGTGGCGCTTGTCGACAGCAACCCTGACGTAGCGCAGGATATCGGCAACAGGGCGCCGGGGGCCAGGATCTACCAGGATTGGAAGCTGGCGGTCACCGATCCCGAAGTCGATCTGATCGATATCTGTCTGCCCGACCATCTTCACTATCTGGTGGCCAAGGCCGCGCTGCTGGCCGGCAAACATGTCTATTGCGAGAAGCCGCTGGCAAACACCGCCGATGAAGCGCGGGAGCTGGCCGAGATCGCTAAAGAGAAGGGAGTCATTACACGTGTCGGACACGCGTTTCCCCGAAACCCCGTTCATGATTTGGCGAAAGAGATCATCCAATCCGGTGAAATCGGCGAGATAAAGCTGTTTCGCGGCTGCCAGCATGTCGACATGTATGGGGATCCCACAGCGCCGTACATGTGGCGTGCCGATGGCAAGCTCGCGCCGACCGGGATCGTCGGCGACACCGGTTCGCACATCTTCAGCTTCATGGATTTCCTCGTTGGCCGCGTCAGCTCCCTGATCGCCGACAATCTCATCGTCACCCCGCGCCGGCCGATCGTCGAGGGGCTTGCCTATGGGGAGCAGGTGAACCTGTCAGGCAACGAGGCCTGGGCCGATATCACCAATCCCGACGCGACGAACCTGCTGTGCCGGTTCGAAAACGGCGCCGCCGGCATCGTCGACTTCAGCCGCGTCGCCACCGGCCGCAAATTCATGCAGACCTATGAAATCTACGGAACGAAGGGCAGCATCGCCTATACCTATGACGAGATTAACCGGCTGCGTTTTTACTCCAACGACGACAACACGGGACGCCGGGGCTTTCGCGAGATCGACGTCGGTCCTGAGAACCCCACCTTCAGGGCCTTCCTTCCGCTGCCGAATTTCGGCATTGGCTACAATGAAAGCAAGATCATCGAGGTGGCGGAGGTGATCCGATCGATTGTCGCAAACAAACCGATGTGGCCGACATTCGATACCGGCCACCATATCTGCCAGATCGTCGACGCATGCATGGAGTCCTCCCGGCAGAGACGCTGGGTGGATATCCCGCTCAATTGATTGTGGCGAGCCGATGACAATAGACGTTCCGCAGGAAATTCTTGACGCACTGACCGACGTCGATATGCCGCGGCTTCCGCCGGAGGCTCCCGCTTCCGGGGTAGCCTGCCTCGCTGGTTTCGACGTGCCGATCTACCGCGCCGGTTGCGTTGTCGTCGGATCCGGCGCTGCGGGTCTGCGTGCGGCGGTGGAAATGAAACGGCGCGGCGTCGATGTCGTCATCATCAGCCAAAGCGCATGGGGCGGAACCTCGGCCTGCTCTGGCTCTGACAAGCAAACCCTGCACACCGCAAACACGGCCGATCAAGGCGACAATTACCGGGCGATGGCCCGCGCCATCGGCGGCGGCGGCGCCATGGACGAAGACACGGCCTATGTCGAGGCGGTGGGCTCGTCGCGGATGATGGCGTCGCTGCAGTTCTTGGGGCTGCCGCTGCCCCAGGATTCGCTTGGCGGAACGCTGAGATATCAGACCGACCATGACGAGGTCGGGCGCGCCACCAGCTGCGGCCCGCGCACCTCGCGGCTGATGGTCAAGGTGCTGGCGGAGGAGGCGATCCGGCTCTGCGTGCCGTTCTACAACCAGACCACCGCGGTCAAAATCCTCACCGAGGGCGCGGTGGCTGATCGTCATGTCGCCGGCATGCTCGTCATGCGCGCCGGCGACCGTAGGCAGGAGAACCCGCTCGGCATCGCCTTGTTCGTGAGTGATGTGATTGTGCTCGCCGCCGGCGGCCCGGGCGAACTCTATCGCGACAGCGTTTACCCGAACGGCTGCTTCGGCTCCCTTGGATTGGCGCTGGAGGCAGGCGTCGAGCTCGTCAATTTGACCGAAAGCCAGTTCGGCATCGGGACGCGCAGGGAGGGCTTCCCGTGGAATCTGTCCGGCACGTACGTCCAAGCAATCCCACATATCTATTCGGTCGATGGCGAAGGCGCCGAACACCATTTCCTGGCGGAATATTATCGAAGCACCCGGGAGTTGGCGTCGAACATCTTCCGCAAGGGCTATCAATGGCCGTTCCATGCCACCCGCATGCTGGATTTCGGCTCGAGCCTAGTCGATCTCGCCATTTACCGTGAGACCGCAGCGGGTCGGCGCGTCTTTATGGACTTCAATCGCAATCCTCTGCCCGTTCCCGGCGACCTGCCATTCAGCCTGGAAAGGCTGGACGAGGATGTTCGGCTCTATCTCGGCAAGGCTGGCGCCGATCAGGAAATGCCGATCGATCGATTGAAGCATATGAACCCCCTCGCGATCGAACTCTATCGCCGCTACAAGATCGATATTGCCGAAGAGCCGCTGGAGTTCGCGGTCAACAACCAGCACATGAACGGCGGCATCATGGTCGATAGCTGGGGCCGCACCAATCTGGGTGGCTGCTACGCGGTCGGGGAGGCGGCGGGCACACATGGGGTAACAAGGCCCGGTGGAGCGGCGCTGAATGCCGGGCAGGTCTTCGGCACCCGGGTGGCCGAACACATCGGCGCCGGCGGCGGGGCGAAGCGGGCTGCCGCGGGACGTGTACCGGAGGCGGCGGAGGCGGGCATCGCCAATCTTCTTTCCGCGCTGCGGACCGAGAGCCCGCTCACCGTCAAAGCGGTCCGCTCGGCGGTGCAGGCACGCATGAGCGAGAAGGCGGGCATCATCTGCGATCAAAGGAGCGTCCGCCAGGCCTTGGTCGAAGCGCGGGCGCTGAACGTCGAAATCCGCGCCAACGGCCTCGCCTACGGTCGCGCGGCCGAAGCGGTCCGAGGCGTGCAATGGCGGCACATGGCGCTCGCCTCGGAAGCGGTGCTGAGTGCGCTGGACTTCTTCATCGGCAAGGGCGGCGGCAGTCGGGGAGCACGCGCGATCTGCGATGCACAGGGCGAATTCCTTCCGCTGGCGAGCGTCGGTCCACTGGAGCACTATCGCTTTCGCAAGGAAAGCGAAGCGCATCGCAAGCAACAGATCATCGTCCGGCTCGAAGGCGATGAGATCAGGCTTTCAACCCGTCCCAACCGCGAACTGGATGAAAGCGCCAGATCCTTTTTCGAGCGGGACTGGCCCGCCTGGCTGACGGGCCGCATCTACGACCTTGGCGCTGGCGTATGAGGCGACGCTGTAACCATATCAATCGGGATTTGCGACCGGCGGAGGAACTCGGATGCGCTCCGTATCGTCAGAGCCTTCTGTGACGGCTTCTTCGCTTTTGCGCACATGCCTCGGCGGATCTTTTCCTTCGACCGGTTTCGGCGACAACTGGTCGTCGGCCTGGATTTCGTCGGTATTGAGATAGTTCTTGCTTTCGCCCATGACGATCATTTCCGATTGGAGAATTGCGGGGCAGGAATGCGACCCTTCTGATCGGCGCGGCCTGTCTCAGGGTCGGAGCCGGGGACGCCGTCGCCCGCCTCGCGGCTGTTGCCCATGCTAACGGGAGGCTTGCGCTGGTCGTCGACATCTACCTCGGGCAGCTCGTCGTCCTGAGTATCCTCATTCAACGACTTCGGCGGAAGCTTGGCGGAATCGGGAATGGATTTCGTGCGCATCGGACAATCTCCTTTGCAGGCAAACTCCGGCAGCCATCGCAGGTTCCCTGATATTCTGCGATCGCTTACACGGCTTCATCTGCGGGAACATCGAGCTCTATCATGACGGGTGCGTGGTCGCTCGTATGCTCCCAGCCCCGCGGCTTACGCCGGACGGTCGCCGATCGAAGCCACGGCGCCACCGTCGGGCTGAGCAGAAAGTGGTCGATCCGAAGCCCGGCGTCGCGCTCGAAACTGTTCCGCCAATATTTCCAGAAGGTGTAGATGCGCTCGTCCGGATGCAGATGCCTGATGGCATCCGTCCAGCCTTGGGAGACGAGCTGGGCATAGGCTTTGCGGACTTCCGGCCTGAAAAGCGCATCGTCTCGCCAGCGCTCCGGCTTGTAGACGTCGATCTCCGTCGGCATGACGTTGAAATCACCGGCAAGGATGGAAGGCACCTCGATTTCGAGCAGTTCGGCGGCATAGGCGTGCAGGCGACGGAACCAGCGAAGCTTGTATTCGAACTTGATGCTGGGAAAAGGATTGCCGTTCGGCAGATACAGGCATCCGATCAGCATGCCCTCGATGACGGCTTCGATATATCGGCTGTGGGTATCGTCAGGATCGCCCGGAAGACCGCGCCGGGTCAGTATCGGTATCTTGTCCTTTGCCAGGATGGCGACACCGTTCCAGGATCGCTGCCCGTGCCAGACGGCGCCGTAGCCGGCCCGTTCGACCTCCTTTCGCGGAAACGTGGCGTCGTCGGTTTTCAATTCCTGAAGGCAGGCGATATCGGGGGCATCCTCCTTCAGCCAGCGGAGCAGGTTGTTCAGTCGCCCGTTGATGCCGTTGACATTGTAGGTTGCAATTTTCATGGGCTCACGCCGCGACGGTGGCCAGATCCAGAAGCTGGCCGCAATCTACTGGTTCACTGGTCGGGCCTCACGGGCATAATTTTTCGCGGCATCCTTCAGAAACGCTCCTGAGTTTCCTCCTCCGGTAGTCCGCGCCCGCAGTCGGCCCAGTCAAGCCGGCTCTCAACGCCGTAATGACCTGCCGGGCGTATCCTGTCGGGTTGATCGAGCGAACCGACTGTCACGCGGATCAGTTCGTCGCCGTCATACTGAAGAAAGAGCGGCGTTCCGCATGCGCCGCAAAAGCCACGTGTCGCGATGGGTGAGGATCGGTATACGGCAGGGGGAGCCTTTGTCCAGGCGAGATCTTGAACCTTGGCCTGGACAAGAACCGCGAAAGGTCCTCCGGTCGCCTTCTTGCACATGTCGCAATGGCAGTATCCCGAATGCGGCTGATCGCCGCTGAATTCATATCGGCAGGATCCGCACAGGCAGCCGCCGGTCCATTGGCTCGCCATTGTGGTCCTCTCAGCGCGTTGCGCCGAAGACGAAGGCGATGCCGGCGACGATCGCCGCAGCCGTCAGCGGCTGCCGGCGGATCCGATCCTCAATGTCCTGGACAAAGCTCTTCGCTTCGGCCTTTGCCAGGCGGGCTGTTCCGGAAGCCAGCTCGGAGGCGGATTCGGCCACCCGGCCGGCTTCTTTCTGAAGCGCGCGTAACTCTTCGCGATTTGCATCGAATCTGTCCGAGGCGCGGGCTGTTTGTCCGGTAGAGCGCAAGGCTTGATCGACCAGCGGGTACTCTTGGTCAACCGCGGTCGGATCAGGCTCCCGCTTCACGCGCTCAGCCGCCTCTACATCGCTGCGGCCGGCGGGAATGGAGGTATGAGTAGCGGAAACAGGATCAGAAGCAGGAAACGTGTCTTCGATCGCTTTGTCGAGTTCGCCCTTTCGGGATTGTTTGCGCTGCTCCGCCTGCTCTTTTCGCAAGGACTGGACGGCGGGTGATTCATTCGGGTTCGGCATCGCGGGTTCCTCCGTTGCATTTTGATAATCAAAAGCGACCACGACGAAAGAAGTTCCAGAAAAATGCGTCCGCGCCTCATCCAACATCACGATGGCGACAAAGTCGACAATACACGCGCAGAGGCAGTATTTTTGATGGCAGCGCTCGTATTTTTAGGGGCGTATCCACTGTTTGCCGGACCAAAGTCCTGCCTTTTCTTAGTACCTAGGTCCGGTTGCATTTAGCCCTCAGAAAGGCGAAAATTCCCAGGCGTCGAACGGGCGTAGGAACGGCGAAGAACGGATGAACAAGGCAATGGCATTGACTGTCTCGAAACGAGGTTTTTTGAGATTGGGCGGCTGCGCTGCCGTCGCCTTCGTGGTTGCCGCATCACCCGTGACGATTAACCTCGACGGCTCCTTTCGCGTTCTGAGGGCGAAACACGCAGAGGCAAAAGACGGCAATAATGGGAACGGCAATGGGGGCGGCAACGGCGGCGGAAACGGCGGCGGAAACGGCAACGGTGGAGGAGGCGGCAACGGGGGAGGCAATGGCAACGGGGGCGGAAACGGCAATAGTGGCTCCGGCAACAGCTCAGGTGGAAGCTCCAGCAGCAACGCCGGATCCTCTTCCTCCTCGGCTTCGACGTCGACAGGATCGAAGGCCAGAGCGACCGAAGGTACCGATGGGTCGATCAACGTTCGCCACGCGAACGGCATCACCGAAAGCCTGCGCAGCGGCCGCTATATCATGAAGGACTCGAAGGGCAGGACGATCATAAGCCGGCAGGCGACGGCTGGCGACGCAAGCCGGCTAAGCCGGTTCCTTCGCTGAGGCAGAATTCGGAACGCCGTAGGAATCATCGGTCGACCCGGTGCTATCGCCGTTCACGCCATTGCAGGGCCGCCTCGGTCCTGTTCGAGGCGCCGAGCTTGCTCAGGATCTGGGTCATATGGTGCTTTACGGTCTTTTCCTGCAAGTTGAGGCGCAGGCCGATATGCTTGTTTGACAGACCTTGGGCGACGAGATCCATCACCTCGCGCTCCCTTGGCGTCAGACTGTTCTTGTCGGAGTTTCCGTTTTGTAGCGAATTTTCCATCGCCTTCGCCGACATCGTCGGCGAGACATATCGCGATCCGCTGAGGACGGTTTTAATCGCTTCGGCGAGACCGCGGGAACCGACACCTTTAAGAACGTAGCCCATCGCGCCCTGCTGCAGGGCTCCGAGCAGCGTGTCCACCTCCTCGGATACCGTCAACATCAGCACTTTCGTCGTCGGGCTCAGCGCCAGGACGTCGCCGATCGCAGCCAATCCGCCGCCGGGCATCGAGACATCGAGGAGCATGATGTCGGGACGGTTGTTTGAAGCGATCATGGCAGCATCTTCGCTGTTGGCCCCTTCGCCAATGACCACGAAGTCGCTCATCTCCGACAAGCTGCGCGTTACGCCCTCGCGAAAAAGCGGGTGGTCGTCCACGACGCCGACGGTGATTGGTGTCATCTCTACTCTCCAGCTTCCATAGGCTCGAAGGTCATGGTCACGGTCGTTCCGCCTTCACCCGTCTTGATATCGAAAGATCCCCCCAGGCTGTCGATGCGTTCGCGCAGCCCAACCAGGCCGAGGCTTGTCGGCCTCACCTCCGTCGGGTCGAACCCATCGCCCCGATCACTGACCTCCACACAAACATGACCATTGTGCGACACGGCTTTCACGCTCTGCTGAACGCCGCCGCCGTGGCGATAGGCGTTGTTCAAGGCTTCCTGAACGAAGCGATAGATACAGATCTTTACGGCAGCAGCGAGCTCGGGTCCATCCTCGTCGATGTTCGTTTCGACAACGGTTTCGGTCTTGTGCCGATGCGCTTCGACGACCCGCAGCACGATATCGGTGATGGAGGACTTTTCGATCTGCGGCAGCACCAGTCCGCTGCAGATATTGCGGATTTCCGTCATGGCCTCGGCGAGACTCGAGCGTATCCACGCAAGTTCTTTTTCGCGCGCTTCGGGCTCGGTGGACGCATTGATCAATAAATCGCTGTCCAGTCGCAGTGAAGCATAGGCAATGTGCTGTGCCGGACCGTCGTGAAGATCGGCGCCGATGCTGCGCAGATATGTTTCGTTCAGCGCCGCTACACGCTGCGAAGCGCGCTGCAGCCGCCGCTGGAGCCCGCGATTTTCAGCCAGCAGCGAAGACAATTCCTGGACCCGTTCCTTGAGATCCCTGCGCTGCGCTTCTATCGTGCGGCTTCCGCGAAAAACCAGGGCGGAGAGAACGAGGAAAAAGACGCCAGTGAGAGCGGCGACCGCCCCCCAGCTCTGCAGCCTCGCGTGGGCCAGGCTGTCGCCAAGGCCTTCCGCCGTCTCGTAGAATTCGAGCACAGCGACCGCCTGGCCGGACCACGGCTGGAGAACCGGATTGTAGATTTCCATAAGCGGCTTGCCGAGCGCGCGCTCGGCGCCGCTTTCAGGGTCATCGGAAATCTCGTAGCGCGCAACGAGGGAGCCGGCGAATGCCTTCTCCAGCTTGGCGTTCAGGGGAAACTTCTGGCCCACCAGTTCCTTGTCGTTCGAATAGAGGATGGTGCCGTCGTTTCGCCACAACCTGAATGAGACAAGGCGCCTGCCAAGCGCCCCCTGGCCGAGCGTTTCGTCGAGAGCCTGGGCGCTGCCTTCGTCCAGCAGCGATTCCGTTTGCATGTCGGGAAGCAGCGGCGCCACCACACTGTCGACGTAAAGAGCCGTCGCCGCGCCGGAATTATGAATGACGGCTTCCTCGATCAGATGAGTGACAAGGATGCCCACCAGAAACATGGCGGCGATCGAGACCAAGCCACCCGCGATGAAAAATTGCGAGGCGAGTGAGCGGGCATTCCAGCGGCGCAGCCAATTCATTTTGATACCGGTAAGAGACTTTCCCGACTAAACCTACAGCGTCTTTAGAGTTTTTCCAGACTGTATCAGGGCAGATTCCTGGTATCGAAGACCTCAGCGCCTCTGATGCTCTCGGTCAGTTGGAGGCTATCGCCTGACATGGCTGCGCCGAAGACATAGAGAAGGCCGGCCAGAACGATGACGAGGGCGATGACGGACACGTTCCAGGCATCGTTCGTATGAGATCTGTTCCTTTGGGTCATATGCGGATCTCCTTCCGTATCGCTCAAACGACGCGGTCAGGCGACCGTTCCGCGTCGGGGACTTCGGTCGAAGGGGCTTGGGACCAAGGTCCGTCCCCGTGGACAACAGCGGATTCAGCCATATCTCAATTTCGATAGAGTTTGGCTTGGAGACTTGTGGTGACGGTTTCTGCGAACATCGAAGGCGCCGCATTTGCCGCGTCTCCCCCTCCGTTCGGGGCAGGCGTCGCCGACCTTTACCAAGCCCTTCTCGTGCCGATTCTCTTTGAGCCCTATGCGTTGGAAATGGCAATCGCAGCCGAACGGTCGAAGCCGGTCAGCGTGCTCGAAGTCGCGGCGGGGACCGGCGCCTTGACACGCGCTCTGCGGGCGAAGCTTGATCCGGCCGCAGAGATCGTTGCCACCGATCTCAGCCAGGCGATGATCGACGTCGGCGCACCATCTGTGACGATGTCGCGAACGCATTGGATGCACGCGGATGCGCAAGATCTGCCGTTCGCCCCTTTGATGTTCGATCTCGTCGTTTGCCAGTTCGGCGTCATGTTCTTTCCGGATAAGCCGAAGGCCCACGGCGAGGCGAAAAGAGTGTTGCGGAGCGGAGGCCATTTCCTGTTCTCGACGTGGGATTCGCTTGCTGAGAACGATTTCGCAAGATGTGTGGACGAATGCCTGACAAGCCTCTTCCCGTCGGATCCTCCCGATTTCCTCAGGCGCTTGCCATATTCTTACTTCGACCCCACCCCGATCAAGGCTGAAGTATCATCGGCGGGATTCGAGGCGGTTTCCTGCGAACGGCTCGAACTCACCTCCATCGCGGCCACAGCACAGGATGTCGCGACCGCTTTCTGCCGGGGCACGCCGCTCAGCGGAGAAATCGAATCGCGGGCGCCGGAGCGCATGTCGGAGATCGTTGATGAGGTGGCCGAGCGGGTGGCGTCCCGCTATGGCGCCCGTCCTTGCGGCAGCATGAGTGCCCTGGTCGTCTCCGGCCGCGCTCCTTAACCTCTTCCTAGTATCCTCTCGCGCGTGATTGTCCGTGCCGGGGCTCGTGCGGACAATCATTGTCCTGGCGCCTGGATTGAACCTACGGTCGCGGATTAGGGGATGAGGCGGTGGTTGAGGTAGGGAGAGGCATCGCGCCCATGACGTGCTGTTCGATCTCGACACAGGTTTCGTCATATTCCCGCACCAGCTTCAAATTGAACCGTCGCCTTCGAAGCCGATCACGCGCTTCGACCGCCATCTGATAGGCCTCGAAAAGCTCGAGCTGCCACGGGTCGCGCGCCTGCATGATCAGCGTCCGCATTTGCGGCAGACGCATGGCCAGGCGCCTGCGTCCTGCTTCCCGGCGGTTGGATCGTGTCATCTCCTCGGTCTCCTGCCCAAGCCCGCGATGCGATGGCGTGCGGCTCGAGAATAGCGCGGCTGAAGAATAATAAAATCCAGACCAAGGGCCGGGATGCCTCAGACCGAGGTCCGGGGCGTGGAACGACCTCGTCGCCAGCAAGTTGGTTTGGCAGCGGCAAGCAGGCCGCATTGAAAGGAAGGAGGAAAAGATGCTCTTCAAGCTTATTGCAGGCGCGGCAACTGCCATGACCCTGATGTCAGGTGTGGCATTCGCCCAGTCCTCGACCGTCAATGGTGCAGCTGGTGGCGCAATCACCGGAGCTATCGTTGGTGGTCCGGCCGGTGCTGCTATCGGCGGCGTTGCCGGTGCAGTCGTCGGCACGGCGATCGATCCGCCGCCGCAAAAGGTCGTCACCTATGTCCGCGAGGCTCCGGCACCGTCGGCACGAGTGGTCGTGAAGGAAAAGGTGGTCGTCGGCCAGCCCCTGCCGGAAACGGTCGTCGTGACCCCAGTTCCGGACGATCCGAAATATGCCTACGCGGTGGTCAATGACGAGCGTGTCATTGTCGAACCCTCGTCCCGCAAGGTGATTCAGGTGATCAAGTAACCTGATCGTTCACGTGGCTCTGCCGCGTTTTCCAAATCATCTTCAGATCAGCCGCACGATGGACGGCAGCGTCATCGTGCGGCCGCCGAGTCAGGAGAGGGAACATGATTTATCCCGAAGAGAAATCCGCTGGTTTCGCCGTGCCGCTGATCGCCATCCTCTTGGCGATCGTCGGCATTCTTGCCGTGCTGGTCGCGACCGGCGGTCACAGCAGCGCCGCGGCGCGCGTCTGGGTTCCCCAGGCGCAAGAGCAGGAGGCGGGCTGATGAATGGCATTGCGACGGTCGCCTTCGGCATCGTCAGCTCGGTTGGCGCCTGCATGGCAGCGGCATCCGTTGCCTCGCATGTTGTGGCGAATTCCGAACCGCGCGCGTTCACGGACCTTGCTGCCCCCGATCTGTGGACGACGAGTCCGGTGAAGGTCGATCCCCATCGGCAGCATTATGAACGAATTCCACCTGTCTATTCCAGCTATGTCACCGAGGCTCCGACCACCACGGTGCCAAGGGTGGCTTCGCAACCCGCTCGTCCGTGGACAGAACCTCAGAAACTGCGGCCAGAATTCGCTGCCGAGCACCTTGCCTGGTGCGCGCAGCGCTACCGTTCCTTCGATCCTGCGACCAACAGCTATCGATCCTATAGCGGCAGGACCCGCGAATGCTCTTCGCCGTTCCAGCAGGATATCGCCGAGAGCCATGAAGGCGGCGGCCCGAAAGTCAATGCCCAGGCAGCAGCCCGATGCGCCGCCCGCTATAGATCGTACCGACCGGAGGACAATACATATCAGCCATGGGAAGGACCGCGCCGCAGTTGCGACATGTCGGATCTGGTCGCGACGAGCAATTGACGGTTGACGGGCGAGCCGTACGAAACTGAACCGAACTGGCAAGCCAGACTAAAGTCCGTGTTGTAATCGCAGCGGTTGTGATATCCGGTTGTATTTGAGGGGCGGAGAGCGGGGATGGCAACGACGCTGATAGCAGAAATCCACCTGGCGCAGACAAGGCTTCCGTTCTTGAGCAGGGCGGAACGCGGAGCCCTTATCGTTCGTATTCTTCGCGAGTTGAAGATACTCCGTCGCGAAGTTCTCGGAAATGTGCCGGCCGATCGCTGCGTTTGGATCGATAAACTGATTGCGTCGGTTTCTTCGACAGTATCGGAAATCGTTACGATGCCGGACGCCGAGTTCAACCGTGTCTTGAACGAGTTCGAAAAGCTCATGGCAACGCTGCATAACATTTCGCACCCGCAGAAGCCGTCGAAGACGGTTCACTAGCGTCGGTTAAGGCGACGTACGATCGCGCCGGAAACCGATCCCAGCGCGGGAGCGTTCTCCTTCTATGATCGAAACAAAATCGCCCGCTGACCAGGACGAGAGGTCGCTCCGTGACGATGAGCCGAAGCCAGGTGCAGAGGTTTCCTTCCCTTACGACAGGATGACTGTCGAGCAGTTTCGAAACCGCTTCCCTCGTGCCCGCTGGAACGACGTGCGAAAGGCCTGGTTCGTTCCCGGCCGAACGGCGTCCCGTCGCATCGGCCGATGGCTTGCCGAGCTGGAGGCCGAAGCCGACGCGCATGCGGATGCGAAGGGACGCGATGCCTTCGCCTTCGATCCCATCGACAGTCCATATCTGGAACTTGGTAAGGCCGGCTTTCGAATCCGAACGCCCTATTCAAAAACCGTCGTCGACGAACTTCGCGAGGTGCCGTTCTCGCGATGGGACGGCGATCTTCGAATATGGCACGTGCCCTTTCGATCCTATGAGGAGCTGAGACGCAGATGGCCTGAGATCGAAGCGGCGGCTCGCAGAAACGAACCGGAGGAGAGGCGACGGCGTGCCGACGAGCGGAAGGGAACCGAACAGGAGATGCGCAGCAGGCTTCGCGCAGCGGAACGCAAGCGCCGCCGTTACCCGCTTCCGACCGACGACCTGCCGCCGACAGGACGTCCGGTGGCCACCTCGTATGGGATCGTCGTCTTCACAGAAATCACCGGCGAACTGGTCGATCCGGCTCTCGTCGCGGATTTCTACCCCGGGGTCACCGAGGATCATCTCTGGGGGTACTGGCGGGTCCCGACATTCGACGAACTTGTCCGTAGCTGGCCTGCGAAAACGCCTCCCCGCCGGGATGCCGAATGGTGGCAGCCGATGATCGAAGAACTGAGGCCCGCCCGGCGCGCCGCAAGAGCACGCGAAGCCAGGAAGCAAGCGAAGGCGCCGTGACCGGAGCCTGCCACCGGTCCTGCGGACTTGTAGCTGTGTCGGAGGATGTCCGGCTGGTGTGGGAACAAATTCCCACGTCGTCCATTTGTTGTCCATGAAAACAGCCCTGCCGATGTCGCTGCTCGCTCTGGCCCTTTCCGTTGGCGGCGCCTCCGCGCGGGAGCTTCTCCCCGAAACGATCAACGCCGCTTCCATTGCCGACATCGGGAAAGGAAAGCTGCAACCCGCAGATCCGGACCCGGCGATCATCCGCCTACAGGTCCTGCTCGACCGCGCGGGCTCGTCTCCCGGCGTGGTCGACGGTCTCTCCGGCGAGAATGTCGACAAGGCGGTGGCCGGCTTCGAGGCGATGAACAAACTTCCCGTGGACGGCAGGCCGGATCCGGATGTCGCCTCCCGGTTGGAAGACAATTCCCCCGTCGTTGAGAGCTATGTTGTCTCGCCGGAGGACGCCACGGGGCTGGTCGACAGGATTCCTGAGGATTACGGCGAGAAGGCAAAGATGCAGAGCCTCGGCTATACCAGCGTTGCGGAGAAGCTGTCTGAGCGCTTCCACATGGATCTCGATCTCTTGAATGCACTTAACCCTGGCTCGCATTTCGCGCCCGGCGAAAAGGTGTGGGTCGTTAATCCCGGCCCTCCCAGGCAAGGCAAAGTCAAGAGCATCGAGGCTGACAAGAAGTCAGGGCAGGTGCTGGCCTATGGCGAGGATGGGTCCCTAATTGCCGTCTATCCCGCGACGATCGGCAGCGAGGACAATCCGGCGCCTTCAGGAAAACACAAGATCAAGGGCGTCTCGAGAATGCCGGTTTACCGATACGATCCGATGCGAAATTTCAAGCAGGGAAAGAACAACAAGGTTCTGACGATCCCGAAGGGGCCGAACGGTCCCGTCGGCAGCGTTTGGATCGATCTGACCGAGCCGACCTATGGCATACACGGCACACCGGAGCCGAAGCTCATCGACAAGGTCGGCTCGCATGGCTGCGTGCGGCTGACGAATTGGGACGCCGAAGAGCTGGCCGGCATGGTCAAGCCGGGCGTCCTGGTCGAATTCGTCAATCGCAGTCCCGCCGCTCCGAAGTGAAGCGCAGGATCTGCGACTACCTACACGCTACCGCAGCGTCGAGTTCACGAAGCCTTGGCTTCGAAAGCCGGGGCGAAATCCCCAAGTGATTTCGCCTTGAGGATCGCGCCGCCGATATCCTGCTCCACGATCGCCTCGAGATCGGCAAAGCTGTCGATGACATAGTAGATCGGCTGAAGGATATCGATGCGGTAGGGCGTCCTGAGCACGCTCATCAAATCGAACGGTCGGAATTCGCACGCCGTGCCTTCCGTTGCCGCCTTCGCTTCGCTCGGAGAGGAGACGATGCCGGCGCCGAAGCAGCGGCGGCCTTGCGGCGTGTTGATCAGGCCGAATTCGACGGTGAACCAGAAAATCCGGAACAGATGCCATGAATAGCCCTTGCCGAGGCGCATGGCGGTTTCGCCGAAATGCCGGACGAAATTGGCATAGCTCTGATTGGTCAGCAATGGGCAATGGCCGAACACCTCGTGGAACAGGTCCGGTTCCTCGATATAATCGATATGCTCGCGGCGGCGCAGGAAGGTCGCCAGCGGGAACTTGCCCTGCGAGAGAAGCTCATAGAAGCGCGAAGGCGGAATAAGTGCCGGCACGCCTTCGACGCCGAAACCGGTGGTCTCGTTCAGGCGTCTGTTCACATCGAGGAGCTGAGGCACTTTTTCCGGCTTGAGCCCCAGCAGTTTGACGCCGTCCAGATATTCCTGGCAAGCCTTGTCGGCCAAGAGCTTCATCTGACGCCGGTAGAGTTCGCCCCAGATCTGATCTTCTTCGGGGCTATAGTCATATAGGCCGTCCGAGCCGGGCAGTTTGGCGGTGTAGCTGCTTTCCTTGGTCATCGGCTGATCCTCCCGGGAATGGCGATGTCTCTGTTATTATGCTCCGTGTTTGACGGATTTTCTTTTCTTTCATGCCGGGTATCGCCATAGTGGTGGGAGATATTTCCGAGTACGATGGCTACAATGAAAGAATCTGGGAATTTCCGCCGCAAGCTTCTGCAACTGATTCAGGCCGACGGCACTCTGTCGCTGGCGGATCTGGCGGAAAAAGCCGGCATGTCGCAGAGCTCGGCCTGGAGGAAGATCCAGGAACTGGAAGCCGACGGCGTCATCCGCAAGCGCGTGACGTTGCTCGATCCCGGCAAACTCGATCTCAAGCTCTGCGTGGTTGCGCACGTGACGCTGGAGGATCACCATGAGGAGGCGGTGGCTTCTTTCGCTTCAGTGGTGCTGGAGCGGCCGGAGATCATGGAGTGCTACGCCTTGTCGGGCGCCTTCGACTACATGCTGAAGATAAGGGCGAGGGACGTCGAAAGCTACGAAGCCTTCATGACCCGCTATCTCATGCGCAACCCGCATGTGCGCACCGTCGTATCAAGCTTCGTGCTGCGCGAGCTGAAATTCTCCACCGAACTGCCGCTCTAACGTTTATCGCGCGCTGTCGCCATGCCGGCTGCCCGGCATCATCACTGGATAGCCTTCGAACGTCTTCAGCGTGTCGAGCACGATCGAGGTTTTCACGTGCTGCACGGATTCGTGCGGCAGCAGAACGTCGTTGACGAATTTCGACAGATCGGCGAGCCCCCGGGTCGCCACCTTGAGGTGATAGTCCATCTCGCCGGTCAGCGCATAGGCTTCGAGAACTTCGGGCAGACCGTTGATCAATTGCGAAAATCGGCGGGCATTGTCTCGGTTGTGGGTGGCAAGCGTGACGGAAATGACCACCAGCATATCGAGCCCCAGCTTCTCCCGATCGAGGTGGGCACGGTAGCTGCGAATATAGCCCTCGGCTTCCAATCTGGTACGCCGGCGCGAGCATTGCGACGGTGAAAGCGCGATCCGCTCACCAAGCTCGTTGTTCGTGAGCCTTCCATCCTTTTGAAGCTCCAGAAGGAGGCGTAGATCCAATTTGTCTAGGGGCTCATCCATTGCGCAAAATCTCCGGAATGCTCACAGATCGTGCATAATCTGTTCCTATAGAACCAAGAACGCAAGAACTTTGCGGCAGTTTTGAGCCATAGTTTGCATAGAATTGCAATCTCCTCTGGAGGAAAAGAAAATGGGTCCGTTCCCGCATGATGCGCCTCCGTCGGAAATCACCGCCGACAATCCGGCCGGCACCGACGGCTTCGAATTCGTCGAATTCGCCCACCCCGAGCCTGAGAAGCTCAGCGAGCTCTTCACACGCATGGGCTATATCGCGGTCGCCAAGCACAAGACGAAAAACATTACCGTCTGGCGCCAGGGCGACATAAATTACGTATTGAATGCCGAGCCCGGTAGCCATGCCGCTGGTTTTGTCGCAAAGCATGGTCCCTGCGCCCCGTCGATGGCCTGGCGCGTGGTCGATGCCAAGCACGCCTTCGATCACGCCGTGTCGAAGGGCGCCGTTCCCTATGAAGGAAATGACAAGGTGCTCGACGTTCCGGCGATTGTCGGCATCGGCGGTTCGCTGCTCTATTTCGTCGAGACCTATGGGACAAAGGGATCGGCTTACGAGGCCGAGTTCGATTGGCTCGGCGAGCCCAATCCAAATCCCCCAGGGATCGGCTTTTATTATCTCGACCATCTCACCCACAACGTCTTCCGCGGCAACATGGACAAGTGGTGGGATTTCTACCGCGATCTGTTCAATTTCAAGCAGATCCACTTCTTCGATATTGACGGCCGCATCACCGGTCTGGTCAGCCGCGCCATCACCTCGCCCTGCGGCAAGATACGCATTCCCCTGAATGAATCGAAGGACGACACCAGCCAGATCGAGGAATACCTGAAGAAGTACCGGGGCGAGGGCATCCAGCACATCGCTGTTGGGACGGAGGATATTTACGAAGCGACCGACCGGCTTGCCAATAACGGCCTGCGCTTCATGCCAGGCCCTCCCGAGACCTATTACGACATGTCCTATGATCGCGTGCATGGCCATGACGAACCGATCGACCGCATGAAGAAGCACGGCATCCTGATCGACGGCGAGGGGGTGGTGAACGGCGGCATGACGAAAATCCTGCTGCAGATCTTCTCCAAGACGGTAATCGGTCCGATCTTCTTCGAATTCATTCAGCGCAAGGGCGATGAGGGCTTCGGCGAGGGCAACTTCCGTGCGCTGTTCGAGTCGATCGAGGCAGATCAGATCAAGCGTGGTGTCATCGGCACGGCAGCGGAGTAAACTCTACGACGTAGTAGAGTTTTCGGGGAGGAGTTGAGCATGGACCAGACATCGATCCAGGCTTCCGACGCGGAAGCGGCGAAGGCAAACAGACTGAAATATATGCCGGGCTTCGGCAACGACTTCGAGACGGAGTCGCTGCCCGGCGCCTTGCCGCAGGGCCAGAACAGCCCGCAGAAATGCAACTACGGCCTTTATGCCGAGCAGCTTTCCGGCTCGCCCTTCACTGCGCCGCGCGGTACGAATGAACGGTCCTGGCTGTACCGCATTCGCCCGAGCGTGCGCCACACCCGCCGCTTCTCGAACGCGTCCTATCCGCTCTGGAAAACCGCACCCTGCCTGGACGAGCATTCGCTCCCGCTCGGTCAGCTCCGCTGGGATCCGCTGCCTGCTCCCACCGAGAAGCTGAATTTTCTGCAAGGGGTGCGGACGATGACGACGGCGGGCGATGCCACGACCCAGGTCGGCATGTCGGCGCATGCCTATGTCTTCAACGAAGACATGGTCGACGATTACTTCTTCAACGCCGACGGCGAACTGCTGATCGTGCCGCAGCTCGGCGCCATCAGAGTGTTGACCGAAATGGGCATCATGGATGTCGAGCCGCTGGAAATTTGCCTCATCCCTCGCGGCATGATGTTCAAAGTTATGAAGAGCGGCGAGCAGGCGGTCTGGCGCGGCTATATCTGCGAGAACTATGGCGCGAAATTCACTTTGCCGGACCGCGGGCCGATCGGCGCCAATTGCCTGGCCAACCCGCGCGACTTCAAGACGCCTGTCGCTGCTTTCGAGGACAAGGAAGAGCCCTGCCGCGTGCATGTGAAATGGTGCGGCAAATTCTATGTTACCGAAATCGGCCACTCGCCGCTGGATGTGGTTGCCTGGCACGGCAACTACGCGCCCTACAAATACGATCTGCGAACATTTTCGCCGGTAGGCGCCATCAGTTTCGATCATCCCGATCCGTCGATCTTCTCGGTGCTGACCGCGCCCACCGAAGATGCCGGCACCGCGAATGTCGATTTCGTGATCTTTCCGCCGCGCTGGCTGGTCGCCGAGCACACCTTCCGCCCGCCATGGTACCACCGCAACATCATGAGCGAGTTCATGGGTCTGATCCATGGGCAGTATGACGCCAAGGAGGAGGGCTTCGTGCCGGGCGGGATCAGCCTGCACAATATGATGCTTCCTCACGGCCCGGACGCGCTCGCCTTCGAAAGGGCATCGAATACCGAGCTCAAGCCGATGAAGCTCGATCACACCATGGCCTTCATGTTCGAGACCCGTTATCCGCAGCAGCTGACGAAATATGCAGCCGAGCTCGAAACGCTACAGGACGATTACCTCGAATGCTGGGATGGCCTCGAGCGCAAGTTCGACGGAACTCCGGGTATCAAGTGACAGGATCGGTGAAGATCGGCGAAGCCCCCTCCGGCACGGAATTGAGACATGAAACTTGCGACCTTGAAGGACTCCACCAGGGACGGCCGCCTCGTCGTCGTGTCCCGCGATCTGACCCGCTGTTCGGAGGTGGGTCACATCGCCCGCACCCTGCAGGCGGCGCTCGACGACTGGGAGCATGTCGCTCCGAGGCTTCGGCTGGTTGCCGAAGGCATCGAGACGGGGGCTCAGCCGACCATCCGCTTTCACGAACATGACGCCGCATCCCCTTTACCGCGCGCCTATCAATGGGCCGACGGCTCGGCCTACGTCAACCATGTGGAACTGGTGCGCAAGGCGCGCGGCGCCGAGATGCCGGCTAGCTTCTGGACCGATCCGCTGATGTATCAAGGTGGCTCGGACGGTTTCCTCGCGCCGCGAGACCCGATCCTGGCAGCAGACGAGGACTATGGGATCGACATGGAGGGCGAGGTCGCCGTCATCACCGGCGACGTCGCCATGGGTGCGAGCCCGAAAGCCGCCCGCGGCGCCATCCGCCTGCTGATGCTCGTCAACGACGTGTCGCTGCGCGGCCTGATCCCCGACGAGCTGGCCAAGGGCTTCGGCTTCTTCCAATCCAAGCCCGCATCGGCATTCTCGCCGGTCGCGGTGACGCCCGACGAACTTGGAGAGGCGTGGGATGGCGGCAAGCTGCACCTGCCGCTGCTCGTGAGCTTGAATGGCAGGCCATTCGGCAGGGCGAATGCCGGCGTCGACATGACATTCGATTTCGGCCAGCTGATCGCCCATGCCGTCAAAACCCGCCACCTCGTGGCCGGAACGATTGTCGGCTCCGGGACGATCTCCAACAAGCTCGACGGTGGCCCCGGCAAGCCGGTGGGCGAGGGAGGAGATGGCTACTCCTGCATTGCCGAATTAAGAATGATCGAGGCAATCGAGAGTGGATCGCCGAAGACTCCTTTCATGAGGTTCGGCGACCAGGTCCGCATCGAAATGAAGGATCATGCCGGCCATTCGATCTTCGGGGCGATCGAGCAGACGGTCGGAAAATACGAGGGAGCTGCCGGGGGATGAACGAGATCATTCTCTACGACTACTGGCGGTCATCTGCGAGTTATCGCGTGCGGATCGCGCTCAATCTTCTGGGCCTCGACCACCAGATCGTGCCGATCAACCTGCTCGACGGTGCGCACAGAATGCCGGACTATCTCGCGCTCAATCCGCAGGGGCTCGTGCCGACACTGGTGATCGATGGGAAAACGCTGACACAGTCGCTGGCCATCATCGAATATCTGGCCGAGTCTCGGCCGGATTGCGGATTGCTGCCATCGGATAGCTTCGATCGCCACAGAGTGCGCGCCTTCGCATATGCGGTCGCCATGGACATCCATCCGATCTGCAATCTGCATGTGGTCTCGCATCTTCTGACGCTGACCGACAAGGCCGAGGCTCGCGAGGAATGGATGAAGCATTTCATCGGCGATGGACTTCGCAAGCTGGAGACCATGCTCGGCGAATCCGATGGCGCGTTCAGCTTTGGCGGCAGGCCGTCGATGGCCGATCTCTGCCTTGCTCCCCAGGTCTACAATGCCCGCCGCTGGGGAGTTGATATGACCGCCTTCAGACGCCTCAGCGACATCGACGCCAGGTGCGCCGAACTCCCCGCCTTTCAGGCAGCGCATCCGGACCGCGTGAAACCGTAGGAACTACGCGTCCCGCCACGATGAAAATATCGCAGCCTGGCCCAACCGCTTGCCCGTCTCATCGATGAGCTGCCAGACAGTGAAATTTTCGACCCAGAAACGGCGACCCGATTTCGCGACCCTGAGGCCGCGGCCATTATCGACGAAACCATCGCGCGTGACTGCATCCAGCAGCCGCTGGCGTTCGGCGCGATCAGGCTGCTCGGCCGATAGTCGCGACGGCAGCATGATGAATTCGTCCCAGCTATATTCGAAGCAGTTCTGCGCAGTCCGGTTTGCGTAGATGAAGCGCGGGTCGGGCAGTGTATTGTGCGCGAGGACCACGAAAGGTGCATGGCGGTAAAGCCAGTCCGGCCCTTGCCCATCCTCGATAAGAGCGCGGCCGACGATGCGCTTGTAGCTGCGGGTCAGAAGGGCGAAGAAATTGGGATCATTCCTCAGGTCGAGGGCGTGATTGTCATAGGGGGAAGTCACGAACGGCCTCGCTGGTCAAATGTGTCGGTGCAGCCGACATAGCCGATATCAATTGCACGCGTCTATGAAGCCTCCAGAACAGCGAAGGGCCTGTATTTACCTTGTCTCATCACTTCTGATTGTGACGCTTGCCAGAAGATGCCCTTGTGCATTGATCTGACCTGCTGGGGTAGCTGTCAACATTCTCTGCGAAGCTGTTGTTCTTCGGACCGTAATTGGCGTCGGCTGGTCGCGAATGAGGCGGGGGTAGAGCAGGTTTTCATCATCCGGCTATTCAGACCTGCGAAAGCTATGCTGCGAATGACGACAGGAGAAATACAGGTGCTTGGGGACCGGGGTAGAATGCGGAAATCCGTCTCGTTGATATTGATTCTGCTGGCGTTCGTCGCCCTAGCCGGGGAGGGGCATGCGGCCATTTCCTACGAACGTCTGGAGACCGCGCCGGGAGAGCGCGTCCTGACGATAAAAGGCGTGTTCGAGAGTTCCGACGATGCGATGACGCTTGTCGACGAATATACGCAGTACCAGCCGAGCTATGTCACCTTTGACTCGCCAGGCGGAAACGTGGTCGCCGCGATCAGGTTCGGCCGGGCCCTCCGCCTGCTGAATGCAAAAACGATACAGATCAGAGCCGCCGAGTGCGCGTCGGCTTGCGCCTTCGCCTTCGTCGGCGGCGTTGAAAGATTTGCCGAGCCGGGCTCTATCGGCGTGCATCGGGTTTCCCTGTCCGACGATGTTGCCATCGACAACAAATTGGCCGTCTCGACTGTTCAAGCACTGACCGGCGAGATCATCGGCTATCTCACCGACATGGGGGTAAGCCCCAACCTGCTGCAGCTCAGCCTGTCGATCGACAGCACCGATATACGGTATCTCACCGCTGCGGAAATGCGGGACTGGAATATCAACACGCCCGAGGATATGCCTTCGGCACAGGAAAGCGCGCCACCCTCGCCAAGCGCCGCACCGCAGGAGAGCGCAACACCCGCCGACATGCCGTCAGAGCCGAGTGATTCCGAGGAGGCGGGCGCACCGGAACCCGGCGACCTGACCACGGAGGCGGTTAATTTCGCAAACCGATACAATGACGAATGGTCGAAAGACAGCGCATCGGCGTTGGCCTTCATGAAGGGCGTCTATGCCGACGAGGTCTCCTTCTTCGGAAACTCGGTCGACAAAGACGCCGTCCTGAAGGAAAAGGCAGCCTTCGCCCAACGCTGGCCGGAGCGCATCTACAGCGTCAAGCCGGGCTCCGTGACTGCCAGCTGTGCCGGAAAATGCGAAATGTCGGGAATTGTCGAATGGTTTGCCGGAAAT
The DNA here is from genome assembly GCF_030182485.1 of Rhizobium atlanticum. Classification (NCBI taxonomy): domain Bacteria; kingdom Pseudomonadati; phylum Pseudomonadota; class Alphaproteobacteria; order Hyphomicrobiales; family Rhizobiaceae; genus Rhizobium; species Rhizobium atlanticum. The sequence continues at coordinate 214,158 of NZ_JAQJCJ010000009.1, read as the reverse complement.
AGGGACACGGGTAAGACGTCCTCCGGGATGGCCGAATTCTCTTACGTGTGGAACACGGCCTCCCTGCAGATCGAGTCCGAGACCGGAAAGGTGCTCGCCACGGACAAGGGGGCCAAGGCGCCGGATCGGTTGATCCATCAGTGGACAGGACTGGACGACATCTGCCGCACGAGTGTCGATCGCACTGGACCCGAAACGCTGCGGGCATGCAGACGGCGCGACGAACTCGGTCCGCTGCTCAATCGCGCCGACTGGTGCTATGGCGAAAAGGACGAAGCCGAAATAAACTGGGAGTGGCACAAATGCGATGCCAATTCCCGGAGGTACGCAGAGTAGATATTGCCGGTCCGCAGGCAATGACCGCAAAGTTCGGCAGCTTGCCTGGAGGAGGAGATCGGTGAAAACTCATCTTCCTGAGTGAGGCCGAGCATGTCGGAAGACGAGCATGCCCCATCGAATGCCGTCTCTTCGGGATCCGACGATCCCGAGAAGCCGGCGGAGCGTTATAAACTCGGCCTCTGCCTTTCGGGCGGCGGCTATCGGGCCATGCTTTTCCATGCGGGATCGCTTGCGAGGCTCAACGAGGCCGGTCTTCTGGCGAAGCTCGATATGATCTCGTCGGTCTCGGGCGGATCCATCGCCTCGGGCCTGCTCGCCTATATCTGGCCACGGCTGGTGTTCTCGAGCGAGATCGCCGTCAATTTCAAGACGGAATACCTGGATCGCATTCTCGCCTTCAGTCAGATATTCGCGGATGGGCCGAGCTTCCTGAAGGGCGTGTTCAATCCCTTCTCAAGCGCGGCCGAGGAAGCCGCCAAACTATACGAGCGACATCTGTTCGACGGAAGGTCGCCAACCCTCAGAGATCTTCCGCGCTCGCCCTGGTTCGTATTTTGCGCCAGCAATCTCAGCACCGGTTCGCTCTTCCGGATGTCCAACCGCTATATCGCGGATTACCGGATCGGTGTGTCGTTTCGTCCGGCATTGTCGCTGGCAACCGCGGTTGCCGCTTCGGCAGCATTTCCGCCGGTGCTGTCACCGCTGCGATTGGACCTGTCGCAGTTTTCCTGGAAGAGGGAAAAACTCGATGATACCGTTGGCGAACCAGTCGCTCCGGACCGGGCGATATTAAGCGATGGCGGTGTTTACGACAATCACGGCATCGAGCCGGCGCTGAAACGCTGCGACTGCCTGCTCGTCAGCGATGCCGGCGCGCCTTGGCGCTCCTCGACCCGCGGATACTGGAACTATCTCTCCCAGCTGAAGCGCGTTCTCGATACGACGGACAATCAGGTGCGGTCGTTAAGGCGGCGAGACCTGATCGCCGGCTTCAAGGCTGCAAAACGGGCCGATACGCTTGGCCTCGACGACCTCGCGAAATCGGCGCTGCGCGCAAGAACCCATGGCGTTTATTGGTCGATCGACAGCAAGGACGCCGAACTCAAACCCTACGCCTCTTACACGCTGCCGCCGTCATCGGTCGTTCCCTCCGAGATCGGCACCTACCTCCATTTCCTCGGCGCTGATGAGACGGAGCACCTGACGAATTGGGGGCACTATGTCTGCGATGCTATGCTCAACCGGTTCTATCAACCGCTGCTGGCGCCGTCCTCCGGCCTGCCGTTGGCATCCGGGACGGTGAAACCCTCCTGGGCGGCGAGGGCGAGCAAGCGCCTGTTCGACATTCTGACGTTTTGACGAGAGCCGGAGGTGCCGGGCTACACGACTGTGCGCCATGTCTGCCAATTCAACCGGAAAATGGCCTTATTATTCCAAGGATCGGGGGGTTACGAACCGCTCGAGATAACCGGTACCTGCCGCAATCTCGTCCCATCCGTCGAGATCGAGGTCAATGACGGCAAGCCCCGCTGTCGGGAACTTCTTCCGCATGCGTCCCACGGCATCGGCATCGCCGTCCGCCACGATAAGCGAGGCCGCATTTTCCATGCCGGGATTGTGGCCGACGATGAGCAGCGTGCGGATGCCAGGCTCGACGGCCCGGATCACATCGAGGATGCGCTCGGCCGACACCTCGTAGATATCCGCCGCCTCGCGTTCGGAGACCTTTTTCGAGAGGGCCCGGCGGACAAGCTTCCAGGTTTCCTGCGCCCGGCGGGCCGGCGAGACAAGGGCTAGATCGGGGATCAGCTTTTCGCGCCTCATATAGTTGCCGATGACGGGTGCTGCCTTGCGCCCGCGATCCGCCAATGGCCGTTTAAAGTCGGACACACCATCGGGCCAGGCGGATTTGGCGTGGCGCAAAAGAATGAGGCGGTGTTTCGGCAGCATGGGCTTTCGGCGTCGCTTCGGTTCGTGTTGACTCCTGGAGCATGAGGGGCGCCTGCGATACAGCTCGCAAACTAGACGAATGTCTTTGGCAGGTCCAATTGTCTCGACTTACGTTTGCGAACTGGAGCATCCCGCGGATAGGGCGTTTCGCTGCTCTTACGATTGTTTCTCTATTTGTTCCTCAGAGCATTCTCCGGGCACTTGTTAGTGCCCGGACGGCCTCCTGTATCGGGTTGGCCATTTCTTCTGTCGGAAATGGCCAACGCTTTTGACCAGACTTGAAGTCTATTCCTCAAAACACTGAAGAATGTAGGCAGCCAGTGATTATGACGCAGCGCTTCGTGGAAACTCAGGCACTTACGACGACATCCGGCCAAGCCATTTTGACGCAGCAGCCACGTGATTTTGACGGGTCCTGTCAAATTCCTGAAATCTCTTGTGTTTTTAGCAAGAGGGTTCTGAGCTCACGACGGCGAATCGATCTCGTCGTTCGCAGATCTTCAAGTCTGCGATCAGGTAAAGTTTCGCCAGAGTAGACCGCGTGTGTTGGCGGCCGCCGCTTCCGTTTGATTAACCCGAACGGTCTATCTATCTCGCGCAATCTTAAGGCGAGCTGAAATGATAGATCGACGCCACATATCCAATGCACTGGGAACCAGAGGGCTTGATGCGTTCGACCGTAAGCGGCGCGGTGGCGACGCCGACGTCCAGGGAGATACGTTCGAGGCTGAGTTCGCGCTTGCGGAGATACTGCGACTGTCACAAATTTGCAGACAGTATGTCCGCGACCCGCATGACATCTTCCTTGCGGCTCAGGTCGAGGGGTTTGTTGACGATCTGTTTGTCAACAACAACGGAACCAAGACCTATTACGAACTTAAGAGCAGCCCGAGCCAGACCTGGACGAAGGCGTTGAGGGCGAATTTTCTGCGGCAGCTCAAAATACTGCGCTTGAACCGTTTGAAAGCGAAGCTAGTACTGGTGGTGTCCGACGCCGAGCTGGCGGAAAGGATGGCGGACTCAGCGCAGCGGGGGTTACGTTCCGTCGTCGTTAGCTCGTTCCGGGCCGATTGGTCGAGGATCAGACGGTCGGTACGCAGCTTCGCCGGAGGCCTGGGAACTGACGATGAAATCACTGGACTGATCCACATGTTGATCGGGGTCTGGCGCGGTCCGCATCCGCTACGCTCTCTTGCGGACATAGTTGGCGAATGGCGAAGGAATTCTGGGGGCCGCATCGGGGACATGCAGTCACCATGCGTATCTGCGGAACTTAAAGACTTCTTCGAGAGCGTCACAGACATGACTTTCGAACCCGACGTCATGCCTGTTCGTTTCATCCACCATGACATATTTGGTCAGGTGATAGGCGAAATACCTGTTGTGCCTGGTACAAGCGAGTGGGAGGCTCTTGAGGAGCGTTTTCTGAGCTCCAACGCACGCTGTTATCTCGAGTTCCGACAGGTATTGATTGAGTTCCTTGAAGGGCAGGTGAATTGATATGAAGTCCGACGAAGCGACAAACTACCTGCACCGCCGGCACGCCGCGGTATACGCCCTGCTCGAAGACGCCGATTTCGATCGCCGCGAGTTTTGCCGGCTCTTGTCGCAACCCTTTGCGGGCATGGTACCAGATCAGATTGCGGTCGCTTTCGAGAACACGGACGCAGACGACCTCGTAACAGATCTGCTGGAGTATCTGCCCACGGGCGACATCCCCTTGTTCTGCTACTGGCTCGACAAGAAGCTCATACGGATTCCGAGACTGGTCCTGACCGCATATGCCTTCGAAGAGTACGCGGAATATCACGATGGCCAGATTGATGCACTACTCGTCGTGCGTCAGACACTCGATCCGGAGGCGGTCTCGGCGATGATCCAAAGAGCCGTCTTGCGTGTGGTGACAAAGGAGATCTGGGTGCTGTCTCTGCTCTCCACCAATGATGCACAGGCCCGTCTTCTTGAAATTCTACCAGAGCGAATTGCCGAGATCGTAAGGTTCAGGCGGATCCGCAGCGCGGAGTACGGCGATGACATTTTTCAGCTCGACCCGACTTTTAATGGCCGCGAGAGTCGACACCTAGAAGGCTCCCGCCACGACCAAAGTCCGGCAATCGAACAGATTGATCGAAAATTCTTCATGCCCAAGTTGATCGAGGACCGCATGCGCCGTCGACCTGAGCCCGACGACGATGCTACACCTCCACCGTTTGCTCTGCAGTAAGGCGATACGAAGGGTGCGTCTGCGGAGCCAGTCAAAGGCGCATCCTGGCCACCGATGACCTCGTCACGCTGACAGATGACGCCGCTCAACAATTCCCTGCTTCACGCTCTCCATGGGGAAGGCGAGGGACGCTCCCCTTTCCGCGAGTATCTTGCCGAGCCCACGCGACCCGACTCTGATCTCCTTCGACAGGCGCGAGAACGTCACGTAGCGCGCGTCGAATTCCTTGAAGTCGGCCTCCGTCATCACCCAGGTCGGCGCGCGTGCGACACGAAGCTGCCTCTGCTCGGCCTTGATGTCTCCGGTCCGCACGAGGAAGGCGAACGCCTCGGCCTTGAGCAGCAGGCGTCTGCAGACCTCCGACCGCTCCACATATACCTCTCCGGTGACGGCGATCAGCGACTCGATCTCCCTGACGTCGAACCGTAGCGAGGCGACACCGTCCTCGTTGGGCGATTTCCCGAGGTTCCGGAGCCGCCCGTCGAGGACCATCTCGAGTACGTCGACCAGCCGGAGCCCTGCCTTTCGTGCCGCCATTGTCAGATTCGTCCATTCGGTGGGAAATTCCGGCCGCGCGCGTGCCAGAAGCCTGTCCCGCAGATCGGCGACAGCCCTGCGCGAATACCGGTCGAGAAGGCGGTATCCCCGTTCGCCCGCATCTGCGCTCTTCAGGACCGGTGCGATCATGCCGTCCGAGATCAGGCGCTTCACCGTCCTGCTGGGGAGACCGAGAATCGCCGCGGTCTCCTCGCGGGTCGCCATGTCCCTGATCGCCGCCACGGCCTCGTCCGCCGCCGTCTTCCGGACGTACCGGTCGCCCTTCGACTGGCGAAGCGAACCGATATGCCCGAGCTCGACCAGAATGCGCCGGAGCGTCTCGTCCGGATAGCCGGTCGCCTCGGCGATCTTGCCGATGGACGTCCAGGGGCTTTCTGTGATCGGGCCGAAGAACTCCATGCCGTCGAGCATCGGAATCCTAGACAGGGTGTGTTTGCGCATCATTGTTCGCAGCCTGTCGTAGTCCGGGTCCTCGTAGTTCTCGTTGAGCGAAAGGTAGAGCTTTCCGTAGAGGGCCTGACCGCCGCGGATGTTCGATCTCTCGTCCGTCGACCGGATGTCGTCGAGCAACGAGGTGAAGCCGCCATTGCCTGTCACGAGACGCTCGAAGCCCGCCTGCCTTGCACGATGGAGGTCCTCCTCGCCGAGCTTCCCGACCAGAACCTCCCTTCCGAACAGCAGCCCGACGCCCAGCAGCTCGCAGGCGGACATCCCGGCGGAGAGGCCGAAGCCGTCCAGAAACTCCCCGTGCGCGCGCCGTCCCGAGAGACGCTCGCGGACGAATTCCTCGAACGGCGTCGGCCGACGAGGGACGCGGGCTTCCATGAACTCGTACATCCGGTCTCCCAGGAGATCGAGCTGGGTGTTCAGGTCGTAGTGGTGGCTCTGGTCCGCCTCCGTCTCCACGATCGCGACGCAGTGGACATGGCAGGCCGGCACCTGCGGAAACATCCAGTGGAGGCGCGAATAGCGGCGGGTGCCGGGCATGCGGCTGCCGTCGGCGTCGTCGTCCGCGATGCAGCGCGGGCAGAAGCGCAGCTTCGACCGCCGGAGCTTGCCGTGCGGGAAGTAATGTCCGGCCACAGTCGCGCCGGAGAAGTCGTCGACGACGACCGCGCGGGCCTGCAGTTCCTCCGCATCCCTGCCTGCAAGGACGGCGAGCTTGCGGACCTCGGCTTCGTCGCCCCGGATCAGACGCGGCCGGTCGAGCTTCATGTCCTGGCAGAAGCCGCGCGTGGTCCCGGCGCCGTTTGCACGGGCTAGACGGGCGAGGTAGCTTGTGAGGGGCTCGTCCTGGAGGAGGGGGACGTCGAACAGGCCGGCCACGGCTATCTCCCTTTCCTACGAGATTCGGTGGAGGTCATCATGCCATCCTCGGTCGCCCGCTTTTCCTGGGCATGGTCGCGGCGTCCATCAAGCGTCCCTCGTTGTCGACTTCGCGCTGGATGTGGTGCCAGTCGTCGATCAGGAACACGTTGGTCTCCAGAGAGCAGTTCCGGGCCAGCCGCCTGTATCCTTCGGCGAAATGCCTGTGGTGAAGAACCGCGCCCTTCTCCTTCGTCCAGGTCCTGTCCCAGAGGCCGCGCTCGATCGCGTTCTTAACGATCTGGACCGTCATGCCGAACCGCCAGATCCCGCCATGCATGAGGCGCAGGAGGAAGTCCCGCGTGAGAGCGAAGCCCAGCGTCAGCCCGCAGGCCTCGACCAGCTCGTACACCACGTCGGCGATGCGTTCGAGATCCTCCTGGCTGTCCTTCAATCCCGTAATTTCGATGAGCGGCGCCCGGCGGTCCAACTGTTTTGCGGGATCGCGGTCGATGAAGTCCACGATGCTGGGCACGCCCGAGAGAATGAGCCAGATGGGCCGGCCGTCGTTGATCAGGAGGTTCTTGATGGTGTTGCTGAGGTGCATGTACTTCTTGCTGGTCGGGGCGTCGAGCACGTGCTGGAACTCGTCGAGGACGAGAATTCTCGTCTGCATCTTCTCCATTCGGTCCAGCAGAATACGCCAGATGTCATGCTCGTCCCTGTCCGACTGAAGGACGTAGCCGGTCTTTTCAAGAAGCTCCTTTCCAAGGGTCTTGGCGGTACAGCTTGACGGCGTGGTCGCCCGCAGGCTCAGGGAGAGCTTGTTGCCGTACTTGCCCACGAACGGCTTGAAGGACGGGTGGGCGTCGAGGCGCCGGTTGAGCGACGTAGTCTTCCCGGCCCCGCTCTTGCCCGTGATCGTGAGAGCGTAGCCCTCCCGTGAGTTGCCCGCGAGGATGTGTGCGATCATCTGGTCAAGTTCCACGTCGATCGCCTGGTCGTCGCCGGTCACGACGTGCATCGCCTTCAGTTCGGCGAGAATCTCCGCACGGTCGACGGTGGCGGGAGCCACCGTCGACTTGATATGGGCCAGCATTTCATCATCGTAGCTCGAATCCGTCATCTGTCGTCCTTCCCTGTCTTCTCGATGCGGATGCTGCTCCTGCGGGGGATCACCGAGTTTCCATCGTCCGTCGGTCCTGCCGATCGTGCCGCAGCAGGCTGCATGTCCTCTGGAGCCGACAGGTCACGAGACTTCTTGGACTTCCTGCCCGGCTTCTTCGGCTTCTCGTCGGGCCGGAATTCCGAGGCGTCGGAGCTGCGGTCAGTCTCCGCGGACGCCGTATCCGTTGCCATGCCGCCGACTTCAGCCGCAGCACGCCCGGTGTCGCGGGCCTCCTTCACCGGATCCTTCTCCTTCGAATCGAACGGATCCGGACGGACCCGCTGGGCGTCGACGCGGGCCGCCTCGGCCGGCTCGCCGTAGTCCGTCACGGTCTCCCTGACGACCCTGAAACCGGCGACCACCTCCTTGTCCCAGTAGGCAAGCTGCGAAGCGGTGGTGAGAGGCGAGCCGATTCCCGCAGCAGCCTTGCTCGACTTGGCGAACTCCCTGGCGTTCGCCAGCGCCGCCTGGGCCACCCGCATGCCGATCGATCTCGACGCGCCGAACTGCCTCTTCAAGTACTTGATCTGCTCGAGCCAGTGGGTCACCCGCCAGCCCTTGAGCCCGTCCAGTGCACACTCGACCTCGACCCAGTCGTTGACCTTGAAGGGATCCTTGACGAGGATCTTCGAGATGTCGGTCTCGTTGTAGCGGACGGACAGCTCGAGGTCGTACCGCATCTCCCGGCATTCCTGAAGCCAAGGGTTGGAATAGGGAAGGCCCAGAATCATGATCCCGTAGTTGCCGACCTTGTGCTTCGTGACGACACTGAAGGCTTCCGCATACTCCCGTTCCGACGGGTAGCCCTTGACGGCGCCGTTGGCATTCTGCGTCCCGAAATACCATGCCTGGAGCGGCGTCAGGCCCTTGAGCCCTCGGTGTGGCGTGTTGTGGTAGCAGTCGACGATGAGCATGACGAGGAACTCGGCGAGCTGCTCGTCCGTCATGTGACGGTACTTCTGGGCGTCGTACCTGTCGCGCAGCAGCACGTTGCTGAAGGTCTGCCCGGACAGGAGATGGATGTAGCGCTGGTTGATGGTGCGGAAGAAGCGCTCCACGCGGCCGCGCAGGTGAGGGTGCTTCGAAGGCGGGACCGTGACGTTGCCGCTGTAGGACAGCGCGGCCTCCTGGAACTCCAGCGACGTGTAGCTCGCGCCCGCGTCCACGTGGATGTTCTCTGCCGTGCCACCCTGGGGCCAATTCGTCGCGGTGCCGTACAGCCTCGTCTCGAACTCCTTCGAGCGTGCCACCATCGCGAGGGTCGCGACCGCGGACGCGCCATCGGGCGCGCCCCACAGAAGCTTCGCCCCGCAGACCGATCTGGAATAGGCGTCCAGCGCGACCGACAGCCATACACGGCCGTCGTTCGTCTGCGTCATCTTCTCCTCGATCTTACGCTTCACGTCCGGATGGAGGAATTCCCAGATCCCGCTGCGGACCAGAAGCCGCATCACGTCGAGCTTATGCTCGTCCATCTCGACGTATTCGAGCGGACGCTGCGGCTGGTATCCGCGCCGGGACATTCCGAACCGTCTAGCCACGCGCGAGGGATCACCCGCCCGCGTCAGCTCGTTGCGGTAGTCGCCAAGGTCGTCGATGATCCGCTGGAACGTGCGCAGCGAGGGCACCTTGAGCTCGGCGAGCCCTTCCTCGACCCGCCTGCGGTTCGCCTCGCCCATCTGTGCGTAGCAGTCGAGCTTCGACGGCCGGTCCTTGCTCTGGTACGCGCCCGCGTGCTCCATGTGGAAGGCTTCTTCCTCGGGCGTGAAGTCCGACTTCTGTCCGACGCCGCCGCGATGGCGCGGGAGCAGGGAGCAGGGTTCTAGCTGGTTGTCCTGAAAGCGCTCCACGAGGCGCCCGAACTGCCGCGGACCCGGAATGACCTCCCGCTTGCACTTCTTCGGCGGGATCAGGTGGGCGTTCTCCGCCTTGAAGTGGTCGATGAACTTCTGGAAGCCCGCCTCCGAGCGGGTGAAGAACTCGCCCGTCTCGTACTTGTCGGTTTCCATGTCCAGGAACTCCAGCACCATCCTAGTACGAAGGAGGGTGACGGCCGGCAGGTCCGTGCGCTTCAGCTTCTTCGCCCTGGCGATCGCGTTGCGCGCGCTGAAGTAGCCCTGTTCCCAGTCGATCTTCTTGTGGCGGAAGAGGTAGTCCACATACTCGAAGCTGAAGGCCTTCACCCGCCGGTCCTGCCCGCCGTCGACGGTTTCGATGACGATGCCCTCCGACCAGCGGGCGACCTCCTCCGGGTCGCCTTCGTTGCGGGTCTTGAGGCACCAGTAGCGGCCTTCGAAGCGGATGCGGTCGTCTGCGCCGAAGTCGTATTTCGTATAGCTGCCAACTGGTGCTGCTACGGTCATCTTCTTAATCCTTTCCAACGGCAAGGATCCACGATCCCGCGGAGACCACGACGGCCTCGGGACTTGGATGGTCATGAACGGCTAGGCCCTTGTCGATCAGATCCCAGACGGCGGTGCGGACCGCCGAGAGGTAGAGATCGGGAAGGCGAATGGCGAGTTGCCAGATCCGGGCGCGTCCGCCGAGCTCCAGCAGTGCTTCATGCACGCGCGCGGTCTCGAACTCGTTCGCCACCTCGCGGGTGTGGAGAATGTTCCCGGCGAAGTTAACGCGCGCTTTCGAGATGTCCTCGCTCGTGACCAAAATGAATTCCTGGCCGCCATCTTTCGGATGTTGGTTATTGAGGAGTTTCATCTCGGCACGGGTGCGCTCGGCCGTCGGGCCTTCCGGCTTGACCGCCCAGCGCTCGACCGACCCGTCGTCCAGCCGGGCTGCGACGTCGATGATGTGTTCGTGGATCTTGCCCTCGACCTTGTAGCGGTGCGGGCCGTCCTGGGCCTTGATAGACACGACGTCGTCGCGCAGGAAGAGCAGCTTCACGAGGTCGCGTTCAAGACCGCTTTCCAGGCGGTGGTACGTGTTCGTCTTGCGGTCGACCACGGCGGGGCGGCTCGAGGCGGTCGTCTTGACGTGCTCGTGGTCCTCGTCTTCATCGACGGTCACAGGCGGCGCCTTGGGCGCGACGTCGCGGTCCGTCTCGCCGCGCATCGGCGGAGAGCCGCGCCACGAGGCGGTCGTCTCGTCATATTTCCCAGTCCCCCGCCATGGCAGGTACGGTCGGGTCCGCGAAGTGGGTGCGCTCGTCGACAGGCGTTCAAAGAGGTCGAAGCCCTGTTCGCGCAGGTGCATGGATTCGATAAGCGTGGCGATCATCTACGTCGTCCTTCCAAAGATCTGGGGATGCCCGCCGGGAGCGTTTCCCGGCAAGGCGTCGTGTGCCTGCGGCTAGGCTGCAAGGTCGAGTACGGCGAGGTCGCAGCCAGCCTCGTCTTCCGCGCGGCCCTCGAGCGCCGAAATGCGGTTGATGAAGGTGCGCAGCGCGCAGCCGCGAAGTTCGCGGCCCTCCGGCTGCCAGTCGTTGAGATCCTCGATCTCCGACAGCATCTCGGAGTAGGTCGCGAAGACGCCCAGGGCGCCGTCGAGGTGCATCATCGCGAACGTCTTCTGAAGCGCGGCGCTCGTGGCGGAAAGACGACGATCGTCGGCATCGAAAGCGAGAGCTTCGACGAGCTCCTCGACGTCGACGACGCCGAACTCCTCATCGAGTTCGGAAAGGTACGTGCGGGGCAAGATAGATTCGATCAGGTCGCGCATGACTACTCCTTGTGCTGCGACAAAACTTTGAGTTCAGCAGGACGCGGCGCCGCCGGCCCGGCGCAAAAAAAAGCGCGCACGAGTCCTAGGCCTGCGATGCAGTCCTGTTAGGCACGATGGGGAAATGGCCGCGCTAACGACCGCTCGGACGTCAGCCTATCGGCTTCGCGCCGCGTGCGAGCAGGGCGGTGGTGGCGATGGCGGTCTTAGGACCGCGGGAGAACAACTCAATCGCAGGCAACCTCCGGCAGGCGATCGTCGTGCGTTGGCGCGACGGCAGGGAAAGACGGCGAAGACGAACGACGCGTCAGGCTATCTGCGGAAAATCCGCGGTGTTCCGGGAGATGTTGCGGATGAAAGCCGAGGAGGATGTACTCTCGTAACCAGACATTTCGAACCCTGATTCCAAAGAAGGGAAAAGAACTTCGGGCGGCCAGACTCTCATCGCGAGACCGGCGCAGCTCTGCCGACGCCTATATGGCAAAACGGGCAAGGGGCCCGGCTTCTATCGACATGACTGCAGTCATGGCATGCTTCTCCAATGCCAACCCGTCGGCATGACGGATTTACGCGGCACAGGCCATTCGTAGCGTACTGATACACGTTATGCAAGTACCTAGACTCCGCATGGCCTCGAATGGTCGAGGACGAATGGTGGCGCCTTCTCAGCGGGTTAGACGATTATTGGTCACCAGATCGTCAACGCGATGCGAGTCTTGTATCATTTTGAAACGGCCAAGGATTCAACTGAAGGACGCAAGGATTCGTGCGTCACGGTGAGTAAGATCCTTCTTGCCTTTCTTCGGTACATGGACCTTCAAACGACGGCTCATCGACGTCGAGATGCCAAGGCGACCTGACGATCGTCTTCCACACTGCGTTCTCGGCGAGAAGCTTGATGCGGGCGAACCCTTCTGTCGCCGGAATACGCAGGAGCCCGATCTCGTCGAGCGAGGTGCCGAACGTACGGGCGATCTGCGCCGCCGCCCAGTCGGGATCCTCAACGTGCCAGGCCGCGACGACGCCGTGCCGCGTTCCCGGATTACGCCGATCGAGGATCGAGACCACTTCAAGCGGCGAGCCATGGATGGCGCCCACCAGGATGTGATCCGGTTGTTCATGTGACCATAGGACATGGCACCACCCCTCGCGTATGTCGCTGGGCCGCGGATCACCGTCCGTGGTCGTGGCCCTATACATTTGAAGCATGTCGGAAGCGGCCATCTCGTCCAGTTTGTCGAAAACGCCCTCGGCAGTCTTCGAGCGGCGATCGAGGTCCTTCAACAACCTCAGGGCTTCGAAGATCTCGTGAGCAAGAGCCCTCGACGGCTGACCTAGGTGATTTGAAAGGGTGAACCAGTCGCGGCTATTTTCGCCCGCGACCGCCCGGAACGTAACTTCCAAGGTGTCGACGGCGAAGCGCCAACCGCTGGGGTTTACGTTCGTCGTTCCGTCTACGACTGCGAGGTATCGTTTAGCGCTCTGACGACGACGGTCGATATCGGACTGACGCTGTGGGTAAAGCCCCCAGCCGTGAGTGTACGGGTAGTTGTTAGGCGCGTTCATCAGCCTGATCGACATGTGGTAACCTCTCGGACGGAGCTGGTTCGACGGTCGCCCGGCGTGGTGCAAGTCACAACTCCGCTCGGCGGCGCTAGGGTCGATCGGCGGCGTACGGCCAGCTCGACGCGGCGACGTCGTTGTTCGCCGGCTCGCCGAGATACCATCCCGGCTGAGGCTCGACATGCCAAACGTCTGCTCGCGGATCGTAGACGCCCGGAAGGGGGAAGTGCTGATGGATCAGACAGAAATCGGCGGGGTTGAGTGTCGCGATGGGCAAGTCGTGCGCAATCGAAAGGGCCGCCAGCATCGCATCGCAGCCCAGGTTGACTCGGTCCTGTTTGATCACCCGGCCGTGCCGGTCTCTTCTCTCGGGCGTATGGAAGAAGTGCCGAAGCGGAGGATGAGCCGCCATCGCGCCCAGAGTACGGGCGGCGGCGACGTCCATTTCCGGCTGGATCATTCGGCTGGAGAGGAACTCCTCGAACCAAGCCAGCAGTTCAAGGGCTTTCTGGACGTTGTGCCGCTGAACGGCCCGGATACCCACCTCCGTTTCGTAGATGGTGATCCACGATACGGCGAGGGCGCCGCGCGGCAACTCGCCCAGCCACTCCCATATCCATTGTGGAGGTTCTGGAAGGTAGGCCGTGCTGATAATGTTGGTATCGACGAGTATCTGCCTCACCAGACTGTCGCTTTCAGTTGTTGGTCCCGCAACACGGATGTAGGCTAAGGCGTCGACGCCTGTTAAAATGTTACCACGCGAATGTTTTGGTAAGTGGTGAGTTTTATGGGTCAGGTTTGGACTGCGAAGGAAGTCGAGGGGAATCTTGAGCAGGTTCTTGAGCAGGCTAGGAACGTTGGTCCGCAGCGAATTCGGGATGAGACGGGTATTTATGTGCTCAAACTGGAGGATGATTTCTCCAAGCCGGACGCTACCGAAGCTCTGATGAAGCTCCGCCAAAAGGGCGAAATCTAGGCGTCGTCCTTGCAAGGATTCGCTAACCCTATTTCAAGGTGTACAACGGTCACGTCTTCATAAGACGGTGTGGCTGGGAGTGCTGCGGCACGTGCACCGCGTTCGATCAACCGACGTCCCGCCGACCTCATGCCTCTAGTATCTTCTCTCTATCGCAGGTTCCAAGCCGGATCATAGTTTCGGATCGCGGCTAGCGATCGGGTGCCGTCGGACATAAAAAATTCGGCTGCAGAAGTTTTTAAACCGACAGAGTTGACGCTCGTCGCTTTGTTCTCTATGTGTTCCGTTATGGCACAAGCTCTGCGAATATCCAGCTTCCGTTGAAACTGAACGCCGCTAACGCGGCCGGTCTCATCGTATGTTGGATTTCAGAGATGTTGGAAACGCACGCCGTCAACCATGTCGTCCTCGACGCCGCCTATCGCGAAGCTTCGAAAAACGTATTCTACCCCTTACATTCCGTCCGGTCGCCCGGACCTCCGGCTTTCAGATCTCAACTGGCCCGTGACCTGGGATGCCTTTTAGACGTCGACGAGACCGTGGTCGCCTGGTCTTGCCTCGCGTTCGGAGTGCATCTCGAAGACCGCGTCCATGTGGTCGACTTCATGGTCGACCGCATCGACGGCACTCGGGAGTTTCTCGACGCGATCGAGTACTTTGGGGATCCCCAGGTCACGGAAACGATCGCATGCATGAAGAGACGTCATCGCTTCGTGACGGTGAGTGAAATTCGATCCGGGAACCGGCTTGAGAATGCGAAGGACCTTCTGCGGTATGCCCGGCAGCGCACGCCGTTGAACGACCGGGTCAGGCTATTGGCGACGTTGGATGAGGTCGGCTCGATCACCATCGCCGAGACGTTCAGCATCTTCCGCGAGGTTCCACCACTTGCGGCAATCGCATGGATGGCCTTGCATCGTTTCGTCTCCATCGATCTGGACGAGGACCTTATCGGTCCGAATACTGTGATCCGTCGCGCGGAGGCGTCGAGATGAGACTCCGTAAGCAGCCGAGCCTGGCCGACAGGACATACGGACAGGTACTGAAATCGGCCATCCGCCGCAGTGGCCTCTTTCTCAAGCGATCTAAGCTCCAACAACTCGTCATCGTCCTCAAGCTGCCGTTCGCCGCAGACGAGAAGGCGTATTTGGAAGCCGCGCGGGTTCTCGTTAAAGATGTTGCTGAACTCGCGTCCTTTCACGTTCACGCGCCCGCCAGCCGTCGCCTGTCAGTCGTCGGTGTCGATGCGATCGAGGCAGATATCGAAGCTGGCAATCCCATCATCGTGTTGTGGCCGTACGACATCCAAGTGGCCGCAACGCTGTTTGCGGCAGCCGATCGGATCGTCGACGTCGGGCCGGTCCGGCCGGCTCATCTTGCCGCATCGTTTCGTCAGGTGCGTGGAGAATCGATGACTACCGCCGAAGCAGCATGCCTGCTTCAATATCCGCTGAAGCACGTGTTCGTTTCACTACGGGCAGGTCGGCCAATCCCCGTAGCCATCGAGGGTCTCCGGCTGGCGGCCGGCGAACCCGTTAGGCAGGCGCCGAAACCTGGACTTCTGGATCTGGAGGGTTTCGGAACAGCTAGAAATTGGGGCCTTGACCTCGCCAGCGACATTGCAGACTGGAGGCGGGGCAAGATCGGATGGTCGGACGTTGACAAGGGAATTCTGATCAGCGGGCCGCCGGGCTGTGGGAAGACGCTATTTGCATCCGCGCTCGCGCGCACGTGCGAGATCGAGATTGTGGCTACGTCGGTGGGGCAGTGGCTTTCCGCGGGCCATCTGGACAAGGTTCTCGCCGCGATGCGAAAGAGCTTCCAGCAAGCGGTGTCCCGGAAGCCCTGCATCCTTTTCCTGGACGAGCTAGACGGGATCGGGGACAGGTCGATCCTTACCGGCGACCATGTCGAGTACTGGATGCAGGTCGTGAACTCCCTGCTTGAATTGATCGACGGGTTCGAAAGGCTCGAAGGCGTGGTGCTCGTCGGCGCGACGAACTTTCCGGAAAAGATCGACGCGGCGCTTCGACGGGCCGGCAGACTTGATCGCCACGTGGCGATCCCGCTCCCGGATGCGGATACGCGACGATCATTGTGCCGACGTTACATTCGAAGCGATTTCACCGATACAGAACTCGGAGGCATCGTCGCATCGACGGAGGGGCTGACTGGAGCAGATTTCGAGCAGATGGGCCGCGACGTCCGCAGGCGCGCGAGGCGAGAAGGTGTTGGCATCTCCGCGGACATGGTCCTGAGGTTGCTTCCACCGTCGCTGAAGATCACCGGCGAAAGACGTCGTACGGTAGCGGTGCACGAAGCGGGACATGCGGTTGTGGGAATCCACCTGGACGTCGGCGAGTTAAAGGAGGTCGTGGTCCTCGACGAAGTACGGCAAAGCGGCACCGCAGCCGGCTTCACTCACTTCGTCCTTGAGGATATGGAACGCGATCGTCAGGCGCTATTGTCGCACATTGCCATGCTGATGGGCGGGCGTCTCGCGGAGGAAGTCATCCTGGGTTCTGCCTTCGAAGGAGCGGGTGGGGACGGGTCCGATCTGCAGAAAGCGACCGACCTCGCGACTTTGATGGAAGTGCGGTTCTGCATGGGTGAGGTATTGGGGTACTTTTCGGCCAGCTCGTCGGCTGAGCTGGAAGCAGTCCGGAGACAGGTCCCGAGCGTTCGAGAGCGGGTCGAAAAGACCTTGTTGAAGGAATGGAAACGAGCACGAGCGATCGTCGAAAAGCATGAAGCATTCATTGGGCTGTTGGCGTCGAGACTCGAGGCGGTCGGGCGTGTCGACGGCCGCGAAGTGGATAGGATGCTTCGGGGAGGAGACCGGAGATGACCGCGTCGCTCGACCTTTCCTGGAAGCTGGCAGTCAAGGGATTGAAGAACAAGTTGATGGCCGATCGAAAGGTTTCGATCGCCGCCATCCTGAAAGACGTCGCTGGAGACGCCGTCTCCGTCCGAACCGCTAGACGGTTTTTGCTGACGCTGTCGACAGACGCATTGTCAGGCAAGCCGAGGCTCATCGACGTTCACGGAGAGGGCGAAGTGCTTATGCTGTCGCTTGAGGATCTGTTGGAGATCCTCGCGGATCCGCCGCCGACGTTGGGGGAAGTGATGGAGCGCGCGCGCCGTTAGCGTCACGCGCCTCCGGACAAGCCGGCACGCTCTTGTAGCTTAATCATGCATTGTCTATGGACAGATGTCGGGCCTGTAGCTCAATTGGTTAGAGCCGACCGCTCATAACGGTCTGGTTGCAGGTTCAAGTCCTGCCGGGCCCACCACCGGATCTCGTGGCGCGCGAGTTCTAACCACATTTTAAACATGAGCGATGTCACCGGCCAGCGACAGCATCACGGGTGCCTCACCGCGGTGTGCCGCGCCACTAGGTTTGTCATTCAACGATGCTAATAAGCATTAAAAATCAATCCACCAAAAACCTGCTCGCGCCACTGGAAATGTCACTACGCCATGGTGGATGTCATTGAGTGCCTACGATGCCTTGCTGATACGGCGATCGAGTTCCCTCGTTCTGCCTTGCGCGCCGTCAGGTGATGATCTTCGGGGGTAACATGTCGAGGGGCGTTCGACATTCGATAAGTGGATCGTCCCGGAACTGGTATCGGGGCGTCACGCGCATTTCTCGGTTGGCAGTTGCAGGGATCTGAGAATCACCTCAGGTTGCGTAGTCGCAATCGGTATCGGGGGGATTTCGATCAATGGGCAGCAGGACATCTGGCCGTCTCACGGACTACAGTGGCGTGAAGAATTCCAACGGCACCGGAGGTACGAGCGGGGTCGATCGCTGCGGGCAGTCGTTCGATTGTTCGCTGGAGGACGTGGCCCAGTGCGACTACTTCACAACGCATGCGACGGTACCGCCTGTGGGCACCGAATTGACACTCGTGCTCGAGCGCAGGATCTTTGCGGTCGCTCCTGACGGTCTAAAGGTGGGTGCGCTGCCGACGGCGTACAATTACATCGCGGCATGCATCAAGGCGGGCTATTCATACGTTGGCGCCGTCACCGCGTCGGGCGCAACCCCGATGCCATTCGTGTCAGCCGTGTTCACACCGAAATGAGCGCGAGCAGCGCTGCTCCGATCCTTGTGGTCGGTGAGATCATCGTCGATTTCACGGTCGCCAGACCCGGTGCCGAGTGCAAGCTCAGACTCGGCGGGATCGTACATGCTGCGCGCGGTTTGTGGGCGTGCGGCGTACCCTATTCAATCGCGGCTGTTTGCCCGAGATACATGGTTGATCAAGCTCAGCGGTTCCTCGCCGCCCATGGATGCAATGAATTCGCCTGGCTAGGCGAAGTGAAGGGCGGTCCAAACGTCATCGTGATCGGTGATGCGACCGAGGTCTCCGATCAGGGATATGAAGATCTCCTTCGGGAGGAAAAGTCTGTCGAGTTCCTGGAAGTGGGGGACGCGCTCAAGTCATTCTCCGAGGTCTTGATATTTCCGGGGAAGTTCGACCTTTCCGAGATCACGAGGGTCCTTTCCGCGACCGCGCGCGTAAGCTTCGACGTCGCCTACGACACCGAAGATTTCTCATCGATCGAATGCTTTGCGGGTCGGGTGGGAGCAGTCGCCATCTCGACGTCGTCGCCGCTTTTCGCCCGCGTCGGTGCGGTCGATATCGACCCGATGATCGAGGCCGCCGCCGCGTTGGGCGCAGAGGCCTTTCTATTAAAGGAAAACCGCGGTGGCAGCCGCCTCTTCGACCTGCGCACGCATGAAGTTGAGAGCGTGCCCGCGATCCTTTCTGCCACCGCGAATTCCGTCGGTGTAGGAGATGTCTACTCGGCCGTCATGGTGGGGTTTCGGGAGCGGGGCTGGAAAGAAGCGGCTTGGCGAGGCGCGAGGGCGGCGACCTCGTATGCGATCACAACGTATCCTGACGATTTCCGAGAGGACGTGGGGCGTGAACTCGCCCTATCGCTCGGAGAGATGCAGGACCTAGGTGGAACCATGCTTCCATGGCATGCCCGACCCAGCTTCCATATCTATCTTGCGGCACCGGACTTCTCCTACGTGGACAAGCCGGAGGTGGATCGTGCCGTCGAAGCCCTGCAGTACCATAACTTCACCGTTCGTCGTCCGATCGAGGAGAACGGCGAGCTCCCGCGTGGAAGCTCGCCTTCCGTCTTGCGGACAATGTTCGCGAAGGACATCGTGCTGCTTGAAGAGTGCAGGGTGATCTTCGCTGTTCCGTTGGGACGTGATCCCGGAACCTTGGTCGAGATGGGGCTCGCGATGGCAAGCAGGAAGCCTGTCATCACATTCGATCCCAGGCGGGAGAACAACAATACGATGGTGGCCGGCGGCAGCGCGGCCTACTCTGATGATCTGGATATTTGCATCAATGGGTTGTTCATCGAAATATCGAAACTCTGGGCGGCTTCACAATGAAGAAAGTCATTTTGCTGGCGTCGGGCGGGTTGGACTCAACGACCGTCGCATACTGGCTGTCGATCGAGAACATCGACGTGCATCCGGTCTTCTTCGACTACGGGCAGCATTGCGTGGAAATGGAGTGGAGCCGTGTCAACGAGGTCCTTCCATCTGCCGTCCGCCGTCCGGAACGCTTTGACATTTCGGACATTTTCCGGGGATCACCTTCACGTCTCATAAAGGAGGCCGATCTCTGGGAGGAGGAGGTGAGCGACTTAGACCTGTATGTCCCCTACAGGACGATGCTGTTCTTCGCCGCGGCAGCGGCCAGGGCGCAGACGATGGGCATCCTTGAGGTCTACACCGGATTCATCAACAGCAATCACGCCAAGGAAATCGACTGCACCTCAGCCTTCATGAACGGCCTCGACAACCTGATCGACAACATCGGTCCGGTCCGCTTCACGTCGCCATTCCGTTTCTCAACGAAGACCGAGGTAGTGCGCGAGGCGGTTCGACTGGGTGTTCCGATCGGAAGGACCTATTCCTGCCAGGCAGCCAGCACGTTTCCTTGTGGCGCTTGTCCCAATTGTGTTGATCGCCTTGATGCGCTAGAGGACGCCGGTCTCAATGCAAAGGTCGGATAGGATGCAGTCAACGACGGTGCAAATGCTGCTCGCGGCACGTCTTGTCGCCGACTACGCCAAAGAATTAGGCGCAGACGCCGAGCGACAGGAGACCCGACCAGTCTACGACCACATGGGCGCTCTCCTGGCGGACTCTGTCCTGCAAGCTGGCTTGAACTACAACTCTGTCGTCCGGCCGAGAGTAGAAGTAATCCTTGCGCAGTTCCCGCAGTGTGACAGGACAAGCGGGCTTCTCCCGGTGGTGGGCGACGGGCAGACCGCGACATTTCTCAACTGGACACATCCGGAAAAGATCGGACGCTTCGAGTCGCTGGTCAGGTTCTTGGACGGCAATTCCATCGAGACGGTGTTGGATCTCGGAAAGAAACTGCAGCGCCCAGGGTTCGTCGAGCTCCTTCGGGAGGTGAGAGGAGTCGGCCCCAAGACAGTCGACTACATGGGTTGCCTTGTCGGGTTGGATTCCGTTGCCGTCGACAGGCACGTCAGAACCTTTGCGAGGAGGGTGGGCGTCCTCAACGACGACTACGATTTCCTCAGGTCCGTATTCTGCTGCGCTGCCGACCTCCTGTCGCTTTCGCGCCGCCAGTTCGATGCTTGGGTATGGCGCAGGGAATCGTCACTCTCGAGTCATCAGATCGAGTTCTCGTTCTAGGTTCGCAGTCGAACATCCACCTTCGTTAGGTGTCCCGCGTCCATGGGATGGCAGTGCGGGCAGAACGTCATGGGCGTCGTCGTCGATTTTTGTGTAACGACAATCGGCGTCGAGACCGTAGGGGACCGCTGCGGCAAGACTGCCATTCGACATCCAGTGATCGAAGACGATATGACGCTTGTCCGGCCGGTCGAGAAACAGGAGAAGGAATTCTTGGTGGTTGCCTAGGATGAGACGGCTTTCGGGGCGGAGGTCCAATTCGGCCACGACGAGATCCATTGCTAGCCTGCTGTCCGGGCCGCGGTTGATGATGTCGCCTAGGAAGATCACCCGGTAGCCTTCTGGGTCGTTACGATTTTCATTTTTGATGAATGCCAGAGTGGCTTTGAGAAGGTCGGCGCGCCCGTGAACATCGCCGATGGCGTAGGCCTTCATGATGCGAGCTCTCGTAGTGTTCGACGACCTCAGTAGCGACGAGTCCTTTAGGTCGCTTCAAAGGATTCGCGACAATTTGAATCCTTCATCGTTCGGTGATGAAGTGGATTTAGGGCGCCCGTGCCGGAAAGGCCAATCTTGGTTGTGCACGTTCTACGGCAGTGGATGTTGGAAGGTTGACATCATAGGATGAGTCGCTCCACGCTCCGGACATCACGAAAATGCGGGCGCCCAATGTCTCAAACCATCGAAAACATGATCCACGAGATCACTCCGAGTCGAACCGTGCTCCTCTTTGGATCGGGGTCTTCGATTCCTTCCGGCGCCCCGAGCGTAGCCAAGCTGGTGGCAGCCTATGCGCAGGAGTTCAAGCTCTCTACTGACTTCTCCCTAAGTGAAATCACACAGTTGGCCGAGACAAAATCCCAGTCGAGACGAAAGGTCATCGGCCTCCTTCGCAGATACTGTTCAGATCTCAAGCCGACCGGCGGTCTGCGCAACCTTCCTCTCTACGACTGGAAGAGCATTTATACGACGAATTACGACCGGTTGATCGAGCTGGCCTACGAGGAACGCGACAAGCGTGCGATGGTCTTCTCGTCCAACTTCGACTTCAATAGCGATCACGGACAGCCTGACGTTTCCCTGTTCAAGTTGCATGGGACGATCGAGAAGGACGAGTGCGATGGTCAGAACTCGCGGATCATTCTGACGGAATCCGACTACACGAAAACGTCGGACTATCGAGAGCAGCTCTATGACCGGATGAAATCGGACCTGATCTCCGCCGACCTAGTCATCATTGGTCATTCGCTCGGCGACTCCCACCTCAAGGAGCTGGCGATGCGTGCGGCAAGGCTTAACAGAGAGACGCTCGGAAGCGGTCGAGTATGGCTTCTTTCGTATACTCCGGATGAGGATCGCGCGTCGCTGTTCGAGCAGTTCGGCCTCAGCGTCGCATTCGGGAGCATCGACGACTTTTTTATCGAACTCGCGAAGAAGACGCCCGGTAGACCGATCTCGAACTCGACTGCAGGAAATCCGCTCGATGTGGCTCCGGCTCTCGTGCCGGTCACGACGGATGTGGAGCACGCGGTCAGGCTCCCGGCAAACTTTTCGTCGATGTATACGGGTTGGCCCGCGACATACGCCGACATCGTCGCCGGCTTCACGTTCAGACGTTCTCTCGCTTCACGCATCGAATCCTATCTCTCGACCGATTTCAGTCTTGTCGCAACGATCCTGGGCGCTAGCGGAGTGGGAAAGAGCACGGCCGCGAAACAGGTCTTGGTAGAGTGCCGAAGCAAAGGCTGGAAGTGCTGGGAGCACGGTGTTCGCCACACGCTCGATCCCCGACTCTGGGAGAAGGTCGCCACCAATTTGAAGGCGACGAAAGACGTCGGGGTCCTGTTCGTAGACGACGCGCATCTTCATCTTGGCGATCTCAATGAACTGATCGACAGGCTGGCCATCTTGGACAACGCTCATTTGAAGATCCTGCTGGCATCGACGCGAAACCATTGGCATCCGCGTATCAAGACCGGGAACCTCTTCCGCCATGGGAAGACCTTCAACTTGTCGACGCTCAACGATCCAGAGATCGACGCCTTGCTCGACATGGTCGAAAAGGTTCCGGAGATCAAGCGCCTGGCTGGGAACGACTTCGCAGGCTTCGACAGGTCCGAGCGACGTCGACGTCTTACCGTGCGGGCCTCCAAGGACATGTTCGTCTGCCTGAAGAACATCTACAACACCGATTCTCTTGATGCGATCATCCTCCAGGACTTCGCATCCTTGTCCGAGCCGCTGCAGGATATCTTCCGCTATGTTGCGGCAATGGAGACAGCGGGGATCAACGTGCACCGCCAGCTCGTGATCCGATTGCTCGGACTGCCGGCACAGGAGGTCGCGGCGGCCCTGGAGGGACTGACGGATATCGTCAGTGAATATGATTATCATGTACGGGATGGGATCTTCGGCTGGCGGTGCCGGCATCCCGTGATCGCCGCCATCGTGACGAAATTCAAGTTCGGAAACCTCGATAAGACAATCAAGCTGTTCGAGGATGTGATCGACAACATCTCCCCGACGTTCGCCATCGAGGTGCGGTCGCTTCGCGAACTTTGCAACACGGAAAGCGGTATTCCTCGCATCGCTGACAAGAAGATACAGAACCGCCTGCTGGCGAAGATGATCTCGAGGGCGCCTGGCGAACGCGTTCCACGCCATCGCCTGATCCGCAACCTTATCGAGATGCACGAGTTCCCCCAAGCCGAGACCGAGATCAAGCTGTTCGAAAAGGACTTCGGGCGCGATGGCCCGGTGCACCGATACAAGATCAAGTACGAGGTGGAGCGTGCCATTCATACGCCCGGCATCTTGCTGGAGGACCGGGTGGCAATGTTGGAGCAGGCGCACGAACTGGCTGTCGTAGGAGCCGAGCGTTATGCGTCGAATAAGAACGTACTAAGCGCGTACGCCGAACTGGGCATCGAATACTACAGGCTGACCGGCGATCTCTCCTATTTCGACGAAGCAATGAAGCATCTCAAGTCGGCGGAAGACAAGCTTGGCGATCCACAGATCACCGCGATGATTGTCAAGTTCACCCGACGTATCGGCCGCCAAAGCTCGGTAAATGATGAAGAACTGCCAGAGGACATGATTCCGGAGACGGATGTGGTGGAGCCGGAGCCGGAGGGTACATGACCTCAGCACAACGCCGATATGGAAAGACAACATGCGAATTTGGAAACGGGGCGTGAAGTCCGAGGGGACGGAGGAGAAGCCTTCAGACGAGGGGAAGCCCACGGTGGAAGATAACCTCGTTCTCTCCCTTGCGGTCAAACCGAAGACGCATCTCGAGCAATACCTTTCCTACTACGTAGGAAGGACAAAACCCGGCTACGCAGTTCTCGTCGTAGGCGAGTGGGGAAGTGGCAAGACCTACCAGGTGAGACGAGCGCTGCCCGACAGCCATGCGCACTACGTGACGCTGTTCGGTCTCGCCACTCCGCAGGACGTCGAAGCGCAGGTCTTCGCGAAGATGTTCCCGAGAGCGTCGGCTTTCAAGCGCTTTGCTGAGAAGGTGGACGACGCCGAGCTGAAGCTGCCGGTTTGGGGATCCATTGGCACAGGGGGTCTTGCAGGTCTGCTGGCGGGCTCGTTCATAAAGAACGAAGTTGATCTTTCGAAGCCGCTGATCTTCGACGATCTTGAACGTTGCACGATTCCAAACGACGTTCTCCTCGGCCTCATCAACCGATATGTCGAGCACCACGGGTGCCGCGTGATCGTCATCGCCCATGACGCGAAGATCGTGAAGTCCTTTGCCGAGACGAAGGAGAAGGTGTTCGGCCAATCCTTGAACGTCGAACCGAATGTTGAAGAGGCTTTCGAGGAGTTTGTCCATTCCCACGGGGGGGCCGGGAAGCCTGACCCGCTTGGTGGACGAGGGCGGGACACCCTTGCAGTGTTTCGCGAAGCGCAAGCGACGTCCTTGCGAGTCTTGCGCCACGTGGTTGAGGACGTCGGTCGCCTGGTGGCGGCTCTGGACGAGAGGCATCTTGCGAACGAGCCCGCGATGGTCGAAGTCGTCCGGCTGTTTTCCGCCCTGGCGGTCGAGATACGTTCTAATAGGCTCCAGAGGGCAGATCTTAAAAGGCGTGGCGAAACGATATACGCCTTCCGGCTGGACCGCGCGGGGAACAACGCCGCCGAGGCGGAGCCGCCCCCGATAGTGGTCGCAGACGGACGCTACAAATCCGTGGATATCAAGAGCACTCTCTTCAGTGACGACACATTGATCGAAATGCTGTGCGACGGGCGGTACGTGGCCGAGCATGTTCGGGAAGACCTGAATCGAAGCGCCTACTTCATCGAGAAGACGGCGGCGCCGCCATGGCAAATCGTGGGGAGTTTCGACAAGCTTGACGACAAGGACGTCGAACCGGCTCTGAAGCGGATGAATGAACAGTTCGAAAAGCGCGAGGTGACGGCGAGCGGCGAGTTCCTTCATATCGTCGCATTGAAGATGATGATGGCGTCGGCCGGCGTCTCGAACGAAACGACCCGCGACGTGGTGGATGCCGCCAAGGCGTACGTCGATGATCTGCTCAAGGCCGGTTCGCTTCCGCCGAGGCCAGCGGGTTGGATGTGGACCGATTCCTTCTCGTCGTCATACGACGGCGTCGCATACTGGGTGGCGGACACATACAAGGCGGAGTTCAAAGAAGTCTTCGACTACCTTGTGGCAGCGCGGGTCAAGGCCAGAGAGCGAACCTTGCCTACGGAAGCGCCCGCTCTTCTGGAGGTGATGAAAGCGGACGGGCAGACCTTTTTCGAGAAAGTCTGCCACACGCGCAACGGTGAAATCGAATACGAGGATGTCCCAATCCTTGCGCATATAAAGCCCTCGGAGTTCGTCGACGTCTGGCTGGAGTCGCCGAAGACGGGTTGGTATTGGATTGCGAACGCTTTGAAGGAACGAAACAAGTCCGTGCCGCAGTATGCGGCGCTCGCAGGGGAGGCGGCATGGTATGCCAAGGTCCACCGGGAGATGCAGAAGCGCGCTCGTTCGGAGACCGGCTTGGCGCGCAGACGTGTGGAACGGGCGGCGGAACAGATGGGCATCCCGACGCGCGCTTCGAGAGCGGCGCGAAGCGCGGTAGCTCGACCAAAACCGCGCCGGCACAAAGCTAGCGAAGACAGCGGGCGTTCTAGCTGAAGGGGCGAACCGGCAAAAGCGGCGCCATTTGTTAACGATTGGGCGTCATATGGGTAAGCGCCGGCGGCAGTTCGGCGAGGAATCCTGAAGGCCTCTCGGAACATGCCACCGGAAGGTTTGAACGCGTTGCGAAGCGTCCAGACCGCTTTTGTTACTGTCGTGTAGAGATGCCGCCCGTCAAAGGCGGCGTCTCGTTCGACCTAGGGGCGCGAGCCTCGCGCCGAAGCCATTTTCCAGTCGTCGGATCATACAGACCGGGAAGTTGGAAATGGTCTGCGACCTCAAGGAGATCCTTCGTCTTAATCGCCGCGATTGGCAGGCCAGTGGCGATCGACGCCGCCGCCACCCATGGATAGTGTCCGTAGGAAGGCACCTTCGCCTTTTCGTTTGGAACCCATGTATGCCGCACAGATCCATGCGCGAGGATGCGGGCCATCACCCTCGCAATCGCGGGATCGTGGCCCTGTAGAAGCTGGAGACCCGCTATCAAGGATTCGACCTGCGACCTAAGCTCCAAGCTTTTGGCACTGTCGATACGCGAGAGCGAATCCAGACCGCGCTCGATGGTGAGATAGGTTCCGAACGGAATGACGACCTCGTACCGTTCGAAGAATTCCCGCGTGCCGGGCTTCGGCCTGGGTTTGAGCATCTCGCTGACGAGGCAGGCAGTTACAATGAATTTCAATTTCATCTCCTGAAGGATTCAACCGGTTGCGGCCGGTGGGAGATCTATGGCGCCGACTGGCGTCTAAATTCTTAAGGAATGGGAGATGTCCGAATTTTTCCGGCATCGGACTTCGATGCTTTAAAACTTAAGGAGGGACCTTCTGGGACACGGGGCTCGCCTTGAACGATCAAGCGCCGACCATTCGAAAATATTGGGTCAGACGATCAATGTGGCGGGATTCTGTTTCGCAACCGGCGTCCGAACCTTCCGAGGAAACGACCGTGGAAGATTTCGAGCACGCTAGGAAACAAGCCGTAAGAGGCGCGGCCTATAGCCATGATCGACGTCGCGGAACCTGTCGCTCTCGTCAGCCGTCGATCCAGGAATGCCGAGGCACGTTTCTCTGCCGGAGACGGCCGGCCTTCGAGACTTGAAGGCTTACTGCGGTCCATCATCAGGGCGTCGGGGTCCGGATGCTTTCCGCCGCCGCGCCATTCGCCCGTATCCAGCCAGTCTTCGTAGAAGACCAGCCAGCGTATAACAGCGGGGATGACGTGGTCCGCG
The DNA here is from genome assembly GCF_030182485.1 of Rhizobium atlanticum. NCBI lineage: Bacteria > Pseudomonadati > Pseudomonadota > Alphaproteobacteria > Hyphomicrobiales > Rhizobiaceae > Rhizobium > Rhizobium atlanticum. The sequence goes on along the minus strand of NZ_JAQJCJ010000009.1, from coordinate 187,302 downwards.
AGGTAGACCGTCGGATTGAAGGGCTCGTCGACCGGATCCCACGCACATAGAGCGGGACTATGCGGCGGTTGACGATATCTGTAGACGTGGGGTGTCAGTTCCCCCGTACCTCGAACGTTCGGCGCGATCAAAGGATCGAGAACCTTCACTGTCGCATAACGGTGGCCCAACGTCACCTCATCCCAATAAAGCTCCGGAAAGTATCTGATCCAGATCCGATAGGATTGAGCGATCGGGGTGAGGGTTCCTTCCCAGGTCGCAAACCACCCGCCATCGAACGTTAACCGAAATCCCGGATAGACGGAACGGAGACGGGCGTCCTGCTCTGCTGTCGAATACCACGCCAGTTGTCAGTCTCCCCACGGAGAAGTTCTCGGCGTCGAGCGCGCATAGGCCGGGGTCGCTATGGAAGTTACCGCGGCTACCGTTCCTGTCGAAGGGATATGTGCGGCGATGCCGCTACGATCAGCGGCTACTTGGCCGTCCATGAACTTCCGGATCGAATCCGCTGCCGGCCGTTCGCCGAAGAGCTTTTCCAGCGTCTTGCGCATCTCCGGCACGGACAGGCCGCTCCTGAGCCGTCGGATGTCGACTGCGAAGGCGCGCAGCTCGTCGAGGAAGATGCGCTGGCTTTTCAGGTCTTCCGGCCAACGATCTGTCAGGACGTCATAGGGATCGCATGTCGGGTTCACGGCTCTGTAGGTCCGTCCATCGCGCTCGGCAGCTTCGAGTGCTGAGGTCAGGCAGACGACCTGATGGAGCAGTTCCTCGGACAGGCTTGACGTTCTGTTCGCGTTCACGGCGACGGAGTGCGCTAGAACGACGGATGGGGGCAGGCGCAAGCCGCCATGGCGTGCATCGTATGCAAGGTTTCTCCAGCGTTTGATGAGCTGGAGCGCGATCACGGCACGAGACTTGCGGTAGGCAGGATCTTGATCCGGCACCGGATCAGCTTCCGTAGCGCGGAGCCGATCGTAGTCCAGGGATTGGCGTTCGAAGAACTGACCGAAGGCGCTTTCCGGCGGCGTCTGCCTCAAAAACCAGTCGGCGAACCCCCATGGATTGGCGACCAGCCTGCCTTTGTCGAAGCCGTCCGCCTTCTTCTTGGAGTGAAAAATGAAGCTCGTACGCTCTTGCAGAGACGGGATTAGAACCGCCGGCGTCACGTCCAGATGCATGCCATCGTACTTCACCGTAACGCAACGGCTCTTCCGCTCCGTCTTGTCGTAGTAACGCGAACCGCGCTCGCCCCGAATTGCCGCGTGAAGCGTGGATAGGACATGCTCTGGATCGGTATCGGGATGCATGGTCACCTGCACCATTGCGTCGATATCGAAGTCGGCGTCCTCGGCATGTCGGGCCGTCGTAGCACCGATCGAGAACCCGCCCTGGGCGTAGAAGGATTCGATGAGGCCCGAGAGCGGACTGCCTTCTCGTTCCAGCCATTGATGGATCGCATGGTAATGGCCGACGGCAAGACGATGGTCCGTCGGAGTGAGTTGAATGCGAACCGCGATGTCGGCGAGCAGGACGTCGAGCGGGCTGAAGGCGGCTATCTCGCGAAGGACGGGATCCGTGTAGTTCATCTGACGGCTCCTATGCTTGATGAACGATGTCGAGGGTCTGGCGGAAACCGCCGAGAGCCCAGTTATGGTCGTAGATGCGCATCGGAAGGTGGGCCTTCGGCATCCAGACCCGTCCGAGTTCCACCGCGGCGGAGACAGGGACGGCGGGAAAGACGTGAACGATATCCGTCCTTGCGTGGCGATCCTTGATATTTTCGAGAACGGCTCTGAGCTCCCTCCGCCAAAGCGCGAGATCGCTCTGCGTTCGGAGGATGTCGTTATTGGCGTTTTTGGCGGACAAAGACCATATCGATACGTCGTCGCCGAGGACAGCCGTGATGCGGCCGTCGTCGATCGGCCCGCTGACGCCCAGCTTCAGAGCGATCACCGATCCACTGGACACCGGCTCCTCTCTGACTAATTCCATTTCGCCGGGTTCGCTCTGCCATTCCCAGGTCGTCGGCTCGCGAAGGCGCTGCCGAACATGCGCTTCTGAGATATCCGAAATAAGCCTGCCAAGCTCGATCAGCAGCGGCATCGGAGCAAGTCCGAAGACCGCCAGCCGGCCGATTTCGTTCCGCTCGAGCCGTCCCTTGACCCGCTCGTGGTACTTTTCGCGAAGCAAACGCTGGTGGAGCCGCCAGTAAGCGGGGTCGCTGTCAGGAATTCCAAGATCGGGGACGTCCAGATCGATCATGCCGTTTCGGACTGGGTAGAACTCGGGCAGCAACGCCTCTCTGATCGCATCGGTATTCACGGGAGATTCGTTCTTTCCGATCCCGGCCGCGAAGCGGATGACATGGCACCCGCGGTCGCGCGAAATCGACGTGACGCCTTCGACGCGATCCTCGTGTTCGGCTTTCATCTCCAGCAGGACATGGCTTGGATATTCTCGCCACGTCGAACTGCCATCGATAAGTCGGTGGTGCGTATCGCAGAGCAACATTAGGTTTGACGGATCGGTCGAGAGCTGCGGCGAAAGAAGCTTATCGCCGCGCGGACCGCCAGGAGCGTCCGAAACGATGTGCGCGATGTAGGCTCTGTTGAGGTCGTCTTTCCCGGTCAGCAGATCGCCAATCAGGTTGCAGTTGCATCCACGGAATTCACAGCGGCCCGCAGCACGCGCCCAGACGATCGCCTTTACATTTTGCGGAAGGGAAGGGCGGCGTCTTACGCCCTTTTCGGCCACCGATTCTTCTTCGAAAGCTTCGGATGCGTCCGACATGTAGCACCTTCTAGGCCTTCAGCCAGGCAAATGTCACCCACGCGCCGGGAAGTCGATCGTCATTATGGCGGGGTATGCGAACTTTGTAGTTATTCACTTCGGTCTGCATATCGCTGTCTTTCTGAGGCCGGAACTATCGGAAACAAATAAAAAATAATCGTTACTAACCCGATCTCTATCGATTTTCTGTGTCTTTACTTCCTTCGTTTCGTGTCTCAGGCTTTAGAGGCTGGTCGGACAGCCAACTTTTCCTAACTCTACTAATTCTGGAAGGCCGCAGTGAGCTGCGGCCTTCTTGTTACTGTGTCACTTTAGTGGCTGCCCGTCAAAATCACTGGCTGCCTACACAGAACCGCAATCCTGCTCAGCTGCATCCGCTCGTCGCACCACACGTGTCGCACTTCTCGCAAGTGCCGTTCCGGACCATCGTGAAGTTCTGGCACTCCGAGCACATGTTGCCCGTGTACCCCTGCATGATCGAGCGCTGGCGGCGTTCGGCTTCCACCTTCTTGGCTTCAGTCTTCGCCGTTGCGGCGTCGGCTGCCGCCTTGTCGGAGAAGAGGGCGGTGGCGTCGCTGGCGATTTCCTCGAGCACCTCTTCGGCAATCTCTTCCGCCAATTCCTTGGCGCGCTCCTCGTAATCGCGCTTGAAGGCGACGATTTCGGAGGTGGAGACGGCAACCGTCGGTTCCAGCTTGCGGGCAGCGGCACCTGCAAATGCTGTTACCGTGCCGGTGGAGGCGGCTCGGGCAGGGGCTGCGGTGGCAGCACCCTTGGGTTCGCCGGCCTGGCGTTCACCGCCAGTGCCGGAGACCAGCGTCGGCTTGTAGCCGCGGGTCCAGCCGGTGGAGAGCAGGTTGGTCTTGCCTTCCTGGATTCCCTTGCCGAGCGCGGTATTCGAGAAGTCGGACGTGTCGACATGTGCGAGGTCGTGGCGGCCGAGATAGGAGACGGCCAGCTCGCGGAAGACGTAGTCGAGGATCGAGGTGGCGTTCTTGATGGCATCGTTACCGATGACCATGCCGGCCGGCTCGAACTTGGTGAAGGTGAAGGCCTCGACATATTCCTCGAGCGGCACGCCATATTGCAGGCCGAGCGAGATGGCGATGGCGAAATTGTTCATCATCGCACGGAAGGCAGCCCCTTCCTTGTGCATGTCGATGAAGATCTCGCCGAGGCGGCCGTCGCCGAATTCGCCGGTTCTGAGATAGACCTTGTGTCCGCCCACGGTGGCCTTCTGTGTATAGCCCTGGCGGCGGTTCGGCAGCTTCTCGCGTTCGCGCGAAACACGCTCGATCACCCGTTCGATGATCTTCTCGGTGACGGTAACGGCCTGGGAGGCGACCGGCGCCTGCAGCAGCTCCTCCAGCGCATCCTCGTCGTTTTCGTCCTCGATCAGGGAGGCATTGAGCGGCTGCGACAGCTTGGAGCCGTCACGGTAGAGGGCATTGGCCTTCAGACCGAGCTTCCAAGAGAGCATATAGGCGTTCTTGCAATCCTCGACGGTTGCCTCGTTCGGCATATTGATCGTCTTGGAAATCGCGCCCGAGATGAAGGGCTGGGCAGCCGCCATCATGCGGATATGGCTTTCCACGGAGAGGTAACGCTTGCCGATCTTGCCGCAGGGATTGGCGCAATCGAAGACCGGCAGATGCTCGGCCTTGAGAAAGGGCGCGCCTTCCAGCGTCATCGCACCACAGACATGGATGTTGGCGGCTTCGATGTCCTTCTTCGAGAAGCCCATATGGTCGAGCAGGTTGAAGCTCATGTCGGCGAGCTGCTCGTCGGAAACCTTCAGCGTGTCCTTCAGGAAGTCGGCGCCGAGCGTCCACTGATTGAAGACGAACTTGATGTCGAAGGCGCTCTTCAGCGCGGCGTTGACGGCTTCCACCTTCTCGTCGGTGAAGCCCTTGGCCTTCAGCGTCGACGGGTTGATCGCCGGCGCCTGGTTCAGGTTGCCGTGGCCGACTGCATAGGCTTCGATCTCGGCGATCTGGCTTTCCGAATAGCCGAGCGTGCGCAGCGCTTCCGGCACGGCGCGGTTGATGATCTTGAAGTAGCCGCCGCCGGCGAGCTTCTTGAACTTGACGAGGGCGAAGTCAGGCTCGATGCCCGTCGTGTCGCAATCCATGACGAGGCCGATCGTGCCCGTGGGGGCGATGACCGAAACCTGGGCATTGCGGTAGCCGTGCTTTTCGCCGAGTTCGAGCGCCTTGTCCCAGGCCGATTTGGCATGGGCGGCGAGATCCTGGTCGGGGTTTTCCGAATGGATCAGCGCGACCGGATCGATCGACAGCGCCTCATAGCCGGAGGTTTCGCCGTAAGCGGCGCGGCGATGGTTGCGGATGACCCTGAGCATGCTCTCGCGGTTCGGCGCGAAATTCGGGAACGGGCCGAGCTCGCCGGCCATTTCAGCCGAGGTCGCATAGCAGACTCCGGTCATGATCGCCGTCAGTGAACCGGCGATGGCGCGGGCCTCAGCGGAGTCGTAGGGGATGCCCGACGACATCAGCAGGCCGCCGATATTGGCGTAGCCGAGGCCGAGCGTGCGGTATTCGTAGGAGAGTTCGGCAATGCGCTTCGACGGGAACTGCGCCATCATCACCGAGATTTCGAGCACGACGGTCCACAGGCGAACGGCATGTTCGTAGTCGCCGATATTGATGCGCTTGGTGGCCTTGTCCTTGAACTGCAAGAGGTTCAGCGAAGCGAGGTTGCAGGCCGTGTCGTCGAGGAACATGTATTCCGAGCACGGGTTCGAGCCGCGGATCGGGCCGCCGGCCGGCGAGGTGTGCCAGTCGTTCATCGTCGTGTTGAAATGGATGCCCGGATCGGCCGAAGCCCAGGCGGCATAGGAAATCGTTTCCCAGAGGTCGCGCGCCTTCAGCGTCTTCATGACCTTGCCGTCCTTGCGGGCGGTCAGCTTCCATTCGCCGTCATTCTCGACAGCGCGCAGGAAGTCGTCCTTGATGGAGACGGAGTTGTTGGAGTTCTGGCCCGATACCGTCAGATAGGCTTCCGAATCCCAGTCCGTGTCGTAGGTCTTGAATTCGAGATCCTTGTAGCCCTGGCGGGCGAACTGGATGACACGCTGGACGTAGTTCTCCGGAACCTGATCCTTCTTGGCGGCGCGGATCTCGCGCTTCAGGGCAGGGTTCTTGGCCGGGTCGAAGCAATCGCCGTTGTCGCCTTCGCAATTGAAGCAGGCCTTCATGATCGCCTTCAGGTGCCTGGCGACGATTTTGGAGCCGGTGACGAGAGCCGCAACCTTCTGCTCTTCCTTGACCTTCCAGTTGATGTATTCCTCGATATCGGGATGGTCGATGTCGACGACCACCATCTTGGCGGCGCGGCGGGTCGTGCCGCCCGATTTGATGGCGCCGGCGGCGCGGTCGCCGATCTTCAGGAAGCTCATCAGGCCGGAGGAGCGGCCGCCGCCGGAAAGCTTCTCGCCTTCGCCGCGCAGCATGGAGAAGTTGGAGCCGGTGCCGGAGCCGTACTTGAAGAGACGCGCTTCACGCACCCAGAGATCCATGATGCCGCCTTCGTTGACGAGATCGTCCTCGACCGACTGGATGAAGCAGGCATGCGGCTGCGGGTGTTCGTAGGCGGACTTGGACTTGGTCAGCTTGCCGGTGAAGGGGTCGACATAGAAATGGCCCTGGCCGGGGCCGTCGATGCCATAGGCCCAGTGCAGGCCGGTGTTGAACCACTGCGGCGAGTTCGGAGCGACCCGCTGGGTGGCGAGCATATAGGCAAGCTCGTCCTTGAAGGCGGCAGCATCTTCTTCCGAAGAGAAATAGCCGCCCTTCCAGCCCCAATAGGTCCAGGTGCCGGCGAGGCGATCGAAGACCTGGCGCGCATCGATTTCGGAGCCGGTCTGCTCCTCCTTGGGCAGGGTCTTCAGCGCCGCATCGTCGGGAACGGAGCGCCACAGGAAGGAAGGAACGTCATTCTCCTCGACCTTCTTCAGCCGAGTGGGGACGCCGGCCTTGCGGAAATACTTCTGCGCCAGAACGTCGGTCGCGACCTGGGAGAACTGCGCAGGCACGTCGATATTCTCGAGGCGGAAGACGATTGACCCATCCGGGTTCTTGATCTCGCTCGTCGCCTTACGGAATTCGATATCCGCATAGGCGCCTTGGCCGGCCTTCGTGAAACGACGTTCGATGCGCATAGTCTTGACCTCGCGTTGGCGCCCGTCCCCAGGGCGCAAATTTCCTATCCGGCGGCACATTGTCATCGTGCAGCCAGTCTCGTTTCCGTATCGTGACAGGGGTGTCATCCGGAGATGTCCTTCCTGTATCTTGTGGTGATGGTGGCTGCAAACACTAAATATAGTATTAACAGCTTATTATCGCCAGCCCCGATGTCACTTTTTTGGAGGCAGAAAACCGCGCAGAAATCCTCTCTGGCCTAGGCCGGTTCCGGCACAACAGCCTGATTCTGCGTCTTGTTTTTCAAAGGGAACCGGGCTCGTACCTCCGGTCCTGTCGCCGCCGCAACATCAGGAACAGTAAAGTTTGAAACCGCTGATTCCGTCAAGGGCTGGTTTTTAATTGAATGGTAACCACAACATCTTGTGGACGCGCCTGTGGAGATTGGGGAAAGCCGGGGAGCGCTGAAAATACAATGACTTGCGGACGTTGCCGGCTAAGGAAAGTGCCGCAGCGGCAAAAAAGTGTCCTGCGGCAAATCTTGTGATGGCATTTCCGGTGCAAATGCGCTTGCCGATTCGCTGAGGAAATCAGCGCTGTCCAAAGTGCGCCGAGGATGGCGGCGCAATTCGGGTTTGCGGCGATCAGCGCGCGCCAGCGCCCTTGGCGATCGGTTCCTGGTAGGTGAAGGCCATGTCCCAGGGGAAATAGATCCAGGTGTCCTGGCTGACCTCGGTGATGAAGGTGTCGACAGTCGGCACACCCTTCGGCTTGGCGTAGACGCAGGCGAAATGCGCGTTCGGCAGCATGGTGCGAACCTGCGCCGCGGTTTTGCCGGTATCCGTCAGATCGTCGACGACGAGCACGCCTTCGCCACCGTTTTCAGTAAGCTCGGGCGCAATTCCCTTGAGCAGCACCATGTCGCCCTGATTCACATAGTCATGATAAGAGGCGATGCAGACTGTCTCGATCAGCCGGATGTTCAGTTCCCGGGAGATGATCGCGGCCGGCACCAGGCCGCCGCGGGTGATGCAGACGATCGCCTTGAAGGCTTGATCGAGGCCGGCAAGCCGCCAGGCAAGGGCGCGCGCATCGCGGTGGAATTGATCCCAGGAAACGGGAAAGGCTTTATCGGGAAGGGACATCGGGCTGCTCCGCGGCATGAATAGAGACGAAACGCCGTTGACCGGCGACCGGACGGCTTCAGCGGCAAAACGCAAATCGCGCAGCCGGAACTGCGTGAGATCGCAAGCTGCTGCGCGAGATCGCACGTGCTACTGCGCGAGACGTGGCCGGGGCTCGAAGCCTTCATCGGTCGCAGCAATTAGCGGGATTTGCCGGTAAAACGCAAGAGGAGCCGCTCATCGCGACAACAGGGTCAGCGCCGTCATTGATTGCAGCAGGCTCTTCGTCGTGCCGCCGAAGATCGCCTGCCAAAGCCGGGAATGGGTATAGGCGCCCATGACGAGAAGATCGATGCTGCTGTCCGACAGCCGGTTTTCGATGACATGCGAGGTATTCCTGTCGACGCTGTGGCCCGTCGCAAGCGTCGTCTTCACGCCATGGCGTGCAAGTGCGGCGGCGATCTCGGCGCCTGGTGAGAGCGGCGACTGCAGGGCCGTATCGGCCGGGTCGACCGAAAAAATCTCCACTTCCTCGGCCGCTTTCAGGAAGGGCAGCGCATCGAAGGTCGCGCGCGCCGCCTCCTTCGAGCCGTTCCAGGCGATCAGCACGCGCTTGATCGGCTTCGGCTGGCGGATGACATAAGGGATTATCAGCACCGGCCGGCCGGCTTCGAAGAGGAAGCCGTCGACGTCGACATGGCTGTCGGAGGGGTTGGCCGGGTCGGCCTGCGATGCGATCAGAAGATCGGCGCTGCGGGCGCTTTCAATCAGCGGTGCGGAACCGTAGCCGGTTGAGGTGGCAAAGCTGCGCCATTCCGAGGAGGCGTCGGCGGCCTGCGCTTTGGCGCGAAAGATGCGTTCCACGGCGACCGTTTCACTATGCGCCATATCCTGCAGCGCCTGGACGGCGACGGGATCGGGAATTTCCATCGGCGCCACCAGCGGCACGGCCGGTATGGTTTCGGCATGCAGGCCGATCACGTGAGCACCGCCTTCGGCGGCAACGGCAAAGGCAAAATCGGCAACGGCGGCGCTATTGTCTGCCGTATCGAGAATGGCGAGAATAGTTTTGTAAGACATATCAATTCTCCTTGCGCTGAAATGACGTGCGCGAGGGACGGAATGCACCAGACCGTTCTCCCGTTCTTCCTTGACGGGGATCAAGTCCGGCTTCTCATGCCTCGGCGGAATGGTTTTCTGCGATCTCCTTGTTCCGGCGGATGGCGTCGATCATCGCGTGGACCTCGGCGCCGGCCGCATCGATTGCCGCCTGCGCGCGGCCGCGCACGACGATCTCGGTCGAGAATCTCTGGCCGATATAACGCGGGTAGGAACCGATGCTGGTATCCGGATGCGCTTTCTGGATCGCGGCAAGGGGCGTGCCGATATCACCTTCGCCATAAGGGCAGGCGATGGCGAGCGAGAGAACCGGCGTGCCGGTCCGAAGCGTCGGCAGCACATTGTCGACCATCGCCTGAAAGACCTGCGGCACGCCGGCCATGACATAGACATTGCCGATGATGAAGCCGGGTGCCGTCGACACCGGATTGGGGATATGAGCGGCACCCCGCGGCATGCGCGCCATGCGCTGGCGCGCCTCGGTGAATTCCATCTCGCGGCGACGGTACATATCGGCCAGCAGCGTCATCGCCGCTTCGTCATATTCGCAGGGCAGGCCGAAAGCCTTGGCGATCGCATCGGCGGTGATGTCGTCATGCGTCGGCCCGATGCCGCCCGAGGTGAAGACGTAGTCATAGCGAGCGCGAAGCGCATTCAGCGCCTCGACGATCGCCTGCTCGTCGTCGGCGACGATTCGCACTTCCTTGAGATCGATGCCGGACAGGGTGAGCAGATCGGCGAGGTGGCCGATATTCTTGTCCTTTGTGCGGCCGGAAAGGAGTTCGTCGCCGATGGCGAGCATGGCGGCGGTGACGACGGTGTCATGGCTCATAGGATGTTCCGTGGTGTGAGGCTGGTCAATAGGTAGCGCCCTCAGGCTGCTTTGCAAACACGCGCGCGTAATGCCGAAAAGCATGAGCGATTTCGGACGATACCATGCTCTTTAGAACGAGCCGATGCGTCACTTTCGCGCCAAATCAGAACCGCAAGCGAATTTTCGTCTACGCACGTTGAACACTGAGTTCTCCCGCGCAGGGCTGCCTTCGGCCCTGGGCGCTGGTAGAAATCCGCCCGTTGCGAAATTCCCCGCTGTTTCAAGGAAAATGGAAGATGGCGAAAGTTCTCGTTCTTTATTACTCGGCCTATGGCCATATCGAAACCATGGCCTATGCCGTTGCTGAAGGCGCGAGGTCGGCTGGTGCCGACGTCACCGTCAAGCGCGTCCCGGAACTGGTACCGGAAGAGGTCGCCAAGGCCTCTCACTACAAGATCGACCAGGCCGCGCCGATCGCCACCGTCGATGAACTGACGGATTATGACGCAATCATCGTCGGCGCCGGCACCCGCTTCGGCACGGTCGCCTCTCAGATGCGCAATTTCTGGGACCAGACGGGCGGCCTTTGGTTCACCGGCAAGCTCGTCGGCAAGATCGGTTCGGTCTTCACCTCTTCGGCGACCCAGCATGGCGGCCAAGAATCGACCATCCTCGGCTTCATCCCCACCTTCCTGCACCAGGGCATGGTCGTCGCCGGTCTGCCTTACGCCTTCCAGGGCCAGATGGGCACTGAGGAAGTCAAGGGCGGCTCGCCTTACGGCGCCTCCACCATCACCAACGGCGACGGTTCGCGCCAGCCTTCCGAGATCGAACTCGAAGGCGCCAAATACCAGGGCGCCCATGTCGCCCGGCTCGCTGCCAAGCTCGCCTGATCTCGATGCGTAAATGATGAAGGCGCGATGGGCGTGAGCCCGCCGCGCCTTTTTCAGTTTCTCGGGCCAGACGAAACGAGCTGCGCCGACAGTCACTTTCGCGTTAAAATACCTGCCCATTCATTCCGTGACGCTGCCGGAAGAGCCGAAATTATTTTTAGGCCCCACGGCTCTTCCCATTGCCCATGACGCAAGATATTGAAAACGCCGCAAGCGGGCGTGGCGAAACTGGTAGACGCAAGGGACTTAAAATCCCTCGGCCTTAGGCTATACGGGTTCGATCCCCGTCGCCCGCACCAGCCTAAGCACTGTGAGCTTCGGCTCGGCGAGCCGAAGAGAGCAGCCAAGCGAAGTTTGTCGCGCCGTAGTACCGTCAGGAACGAAGGCGGACCGGTTCGATAATGCCCCGGTTAGCTGCAACAATCGTTATAATCCTGTTGGAATATGCCTGTATCTTGCGCGTAAGAGCGCGTTATTGCTTGACAATGACATTTTCGGTGCAAGGATTGCGCCGCGGCGGTAGAGTAAGTGTTGTCTTGTGGGAGTAAGACGATGGTTTACGATTGGAGCGGGACCAGGGTTCGGCGCGTCCGGATCTTCAGGACGAGCGTCGCATTTGTTCTTGCAACTGTTGTGGCTGCGATACCGCTGTTTTTCTGGGCAACGGATTTGCCGGGTTTCTGATCCGCAATAGTCAGCGTTCTGTGAAAGGCAGGCTGTTTGGAGCTCTGCTCTCGCGCCATCTGTTGATCACCCAGCCGGCAGCGAGGCCGAGGGCAGCGCCCATGGCCTTGATGCCTGCGTCATGCAGGCGCGGATGGCGGGTCGGCGCGAAATACTGCAGATATTCGATGGCGACCGCCCCAATGATCAGCAGCACGGCCACCAGTTTCCACTGCTTCGGATAGGCGAGCGCAAAGGCAAGGCCGAGCAGAACATAGGCGGTGCCGCGGTCCGCATCGACCGTCGTCACCGTATCCGGTCTCAGCCCGATCGGCGAAACCGTGACAAACAGGATGAGGGCGAGCAGCAGCCAGGCGAGCGGTCTTGCGAATTTGAAGATCATCATCGCTCCATATAAGTGGCAGGCCTTTCCATTGACAGTTAAAATCAGTTCATCTGCCGCCGATTTTGCAATTGGCTTAAGAAAGGCTCTATGGGCTGAGCCGGCCAGTCATTCAACCTTTCCTTTAGCCGCCGGCCTGTGCCATAGCGGCGGTGACCAATCATGAGAATGGACCACGCCCGTGACGAGACTTGACGTCGAAAGCGCCGAAGAGGCAATGCGCAGCCTCTTTCCGGCAACGCCGCTGCAGCTCAATGACCATCTCTCGGCCCGCTACGGTGCCGATATTTGGCTGAAGCGCGAGGATCTGTCGCCGGTGCGCTCCTATAAGATCCGCGGCGCCTTCAATTTTTTCCGCAAGGCGATCGGGCAGGGGGCGGCCGGCAAGACCTTCGTCTGTGCCTCGGCCGGCAACCACGCCCAAGGCTTTGCCTATGTCTGCCGTCATTTCGGCGTGCCGGGCGTCGTCTTCATGCCGGTGACGACGCCGCAGCAGAAAATCGACAAGACCCGCATGTTCGGCGCTGAATTCATCACTATCCGGCTGTTCGGCGACTTTTTCGATCAGTGCTATCAGGCGGCGCGCGAGCATGTCGAGGCGGTCGGCGGCGTCATGGTGCCGCCCTTCGACCACGCCGATATCATCGAGGGGCAGGCGACGGTCGCTGCCGAGATCATGCAGCAGCTGCCCGAGGGAACCGTGCCCGATATGGTCGTTCTGCCCGTCGGCGGCGGTGGACTGGCCGCCGGCATCACCGGCTATCTCGAGGGCATCGTGCCGAAATCGGCCTTCGTCTTCGCCGAACCGGCCGGTGCGCCAAGCCTCAGGCGCAGCATCGAGGCAGGCAAGGTGACGACGCTCGCCAAGGTCGACAATTTCGTTGACGGCGCAGCGGTCGCCCGCATCGGCGACCTGAATTTCGCCGCCCTTCGCGATTTTCCGGCAAGCCAAGTGCAGCTGATGCCGGAAAACGCCATCTGCGTCACCATCCAGGAGATGCTGAACGTCGAGGGCGTCGTGCTGGAGCCGGCGGGCGCCCTGTCGCTGACGGCAATCGCCGCGATGGACGCCCAACCGATCCGCGGCAAGACCATCGTCGCCGTCGTCTCCGGCGGCAATTTCGATTTCGAGCGCCTGCCTGACGTAAAGGAAAGAGCCATGCGTTACGCAGGCCTGAAGAAATACTTTATCCTCAGGCTGGCCCAACGTCCGGGAGCGCTCCGGGATTTCCTCAATCTGCTCGGCCCCGACGACGATATCGCCCGCTTCGAATATCTGAAAAAATCGGCGCGCAACTTCGGCTCCATCCTGATCGGCATCGAAACCAAGGCGCCTGAGAATTTTGCCCGGCTGGTTGCAAATTTCGAAGCTTCCGGCATGGGTTACGAAGATATCACCGAAAACGAGATCGTCGCTAACCTGATCATTTGACTTGGCGATCGGAAGGGCGTCGTGCTAGAGACACGACATGGCTTCGTTCATTTCAAATCTCTTTTCGATGTTCTCCGGCGGCGGCAAACCGGCCGGTGAGGCGGCAGCCCCGTCCGGCGAGCCGCAGCTTTATGGCGATTGCACGATCTATGCGGAGCCGCGCAAGGAGGGCAGTCAGTATCGCCTTGCCGGCCGTATCGAAAAGAAGGTCGGCGACGAGGTGCTGGTGCGCAATTTCATCCGCGCCGATATGTTTTCCTCCTCCGACGACGCGATCGAATGCACGGTGCGCAAGGCGCAACAGATTATCGATCAGCATGGATCGTCACTCTTCGGTGATGGCGAGAAGATCCGTCAGGTCTGAAACATGATCCCGGCCGGACCGGTGCCGGATATCGCGGGAATTTTCCTCCCTTTCAATCGTATGTCCTCGGTTCTGACTCCGGTCATGTGATCTTGCACACGCAATCTTAAAGGATTGCGGCGAAAGCTATCGCTTGCAGGATTTGCGGGGCCGCTCTTGTGCTTCAATTTTTCAGACGATCGATCAAAGGATCCGCTGTCGTGATCGCAGTGCCCGCCCGGCCGCGAAGACGCCTCCCGGACGTCTCGGTGCCGTGATGGAGGCACTCAACCTCGCGCTCTTCGTCGTCGAAGCCATCGCCTATTTCGTGCTGATGGTGACGCTTCTGCATTTCCGCCATCGGCTTGGCCTCGGCGTCTTTCTGACGGCGCTCGGCGTCATGCATTTCATGGAGACTTATCTGGCGGCGGTCTTTTACGTCTCGCTGCCGTTCGGCGATGTGTCGCCGGGCTCATCTGTCTTCTTCTCCGGCAAGCTGATGATGATCCTGATGCTGTATCTGTGGGAGGATGCCGCGACGGTGCGCCAGCCGATCTACGGCCTGTTTCTCGGCAATCTGCTGACCGTCGGCATCGCCTGGGTGCTGCAGTTGCACCAGCCGCTGCAGCTGTCGTCGAACCACACGCCCGACGTCGATTTCCTGAAGGAGATGGGCTGGCTGATGATCTGGGGCACGGCGCTACTCTATGTCGATTCGCTCGGCATCATCCTGCTCTATGAAAAACTCGGCGATTTCTTCCGCAGGCGTGTCGTCCTGCGTTTCATGATCTCCGGCTTTGTGCTGCTGACTTTCGATCAGGTCGGCTTCTTCGCCGCGCTGCACTATTTCCTCGATGTTCCGGTCGCCGTATTCTGGGGTGGCTGGAAGGCGAAGATGCTCTCCGTCTGCCTTTATGGGGCGATGTTTGCTATCTATGAATATCGAATCCGCCGCCTTGGCGCTGACGCCGCCGCGCGCTCCATCAGCGACGTCTTCGGTGATCTCACATTTCGCGAGCGCTATAACGAGCTTCTGGAGCGCACCGGCCGCGATATGCTTACCGGCGTCTATGACCGTACACGCATGGAACTCGAAGCGCCGGTGATGCTGCGCGAGGCCTTGAGGCAGGGGCTGCTTGCCACCGTCCTCATTATTGACGCCGATCACTTCAAGGATGTCAACGATGGTCATGGCCATCTTCAGGGCGATGAGGTGCTGAGGGCGATAGCCGCCCGTCTCGGCACGACGCTGCGGTCCAGCGACCGCATCTTCCGCTTCGGCGGCGAGGAATTCGTCGCCGTCTGCCCCGGCACAAGCCATGAGGAAGGGTTGCTCCTTGCCGAACGCCTGCGCTGGACGATCGAGACCAGCGTCAAAACACCGGACGATAAACCGGTCACGGTCAGCATCGGCGTTGCGACCGCTGACGAGGACGGCATCAGCTTTACGACGGTGCTCACCGCCGCCGACGGCAGGCTCTACGCGGCAAAGAAAAGCGGCCGCAATTGCGTCGTCGGCCGCTCCGCCATGGTGCAATCAAGTTAGGCGGCGGGTCGCGTCACCCACCGCAGCGCGGCGTTGCGGTGTTTGGGATGTCGAGAAATCGAACAGATTCCTTCAAGCCTATGGTTTTTGCCACCCTCAATGTGGCAATCGTCCTATTTCGTATTGCTCACCCGCGCCATGCGTAAGAGTTGAGATAAAGTAGCCGTAGCAAGGCTGGCTGCGCAGGGAGCGGGGGCTGGGCAGGTTTTGCCAACCCCTGCTGCAGTCAGGCGGCACGGAAGATCTTGGCGCCCGACGGCGCGCTCGTCATGCCGCCATCGACGGTGATTTCTATGCCGGTGACGTTGGCAGAATCGTTCGAGGCGAGATAGAGCGCTGCCTTGGCGATTTCCTCGGCTTCGCTCATGCGGCCGAGCGGGCTCAGGCCGCCCATGCGAGCCTCGAGCGCCGACATCGCATCTTCCGTTGGTGCCATCGGCGACCAGATCGGCGTCTTCGTGCCGCCTGGCGTCACCTGGTTGACGCGGATGCCGCGCGGCGCAAGTTCCGACGCCATATTGCGCGTCATGGCGCGCACCGCAGCCTTCGTCGCCGCATAGGCCGACCAGCCGGGAGCGCCGAGCACGGCATGCACCGAGCCGTTGAGGATCACCGAGCTGCCGTCGCTGAGATGCGGCAGGGCCGCTTGCACGGTGAAGAACACTGCGGTCAGGTTGGTGTTGATGATCCGATTGAACTGCTCCGGCGATGTGTCACCGAGCGGTGTTGCGCCGCCGATGCCGGCGTTGGCGAAGACGATGTCGAACTTACCGACCTTCGCGGCCGCTTCCGCAAAAGCCTTCTCGGTGGCGACGGCATCGGTGACATCGACCTTCAGCGCCAGCACACCGGTCCCAAGCGCCTTTTCGGCCGCGGCAAGCGTTTCCGGGTTGCGGCCGGTGATCACCACCTTGGCACCCTCGTCGATGAAGACTTTGGCAGTCGCAAGACCGATACCGCTGTTTCCGCCGGTGATCAGGGCGACCTTGTTTCTTAGACGCATGATTCATGCTCCTCTTGGAAATGACAACAATCTGGATTACGATCGTTATCTATAAGGATTATGATTGAAATCCACATGAGTCAAGAGGCAATACGGGAGAGTCCGATGGGCCGTTCGCAGCTGGAAAAACAGAAGACGCACGAGAAAATCGTCGAGACTGCGTCAAAGCGGTTGCGCGAAGAGGGGTTGGAAGGCATCGGCGTCGCCGACCTGATGAAGGAGGCCGGGCTGACCGTCGGCGGCTTCTACAAGCACTTCGCCTCCCGTGACGATCTCGTCGCCGAGGCGATCGAATCCGCCTTCGATTCATGGGGGCGCAGGCTGGAAGCAGAGGGTGTGGACCCCGCGAAGATGACGGCTGCCGATGTCGCCGATCGCTATGTCAGCGCCTATCATCGCGACAATCCGGGCGAAGGCTGCCCTTTCGCCGCGCTGACCTCCGATATCGCGCGCAGCAGCGAGAAGGCGCGGCGCATTGCCACGGAGCGGCTCGAACGCAATTTCCAGGCATTGGCCGGCAAGGCCACGGGAGCAAATGAAGGAGAAAGACGGCGAAAGGCAATCATGGCTTTCGCCATGATGGCAGGCGGCGTCGGCCTTGCCAGGGTTTCCTCGGATGAGGCTCTTTCGGGCGAAATCCTGGAGACGATCCGGGATTTCGTCGCCGATATCGGCAAATGACGAACGGCCAGCAGCTGCCGGCCGTTCAATGGAGGATTCGGAAGCCGATCAGGCTGCGAGTGCGATTTCCTCGACGCGCGACTTGGCGGCGCCAATGGCCTTTTCGGCGGCTTCCGGGCCGAAAGCAAGGCCTTCGACATAGATGGTCTCGATATCGGTGATGCCGAGGAAGCCGAGAACCGATTTCAGGTAAGGCACGGCATGGTTCAGAGGAGCAGCCGGTCCCTGCGAGTAGACGCCGCCGGAAGCAAGCACCACATAAACCTTCTTGCCGGTTACGAGGCCCACCGGGCCGCTTTCCGTGTACTTGAAGGTCACGCCGGCGCGGGCGACATTGTCGATCCACGTCTTCAGCGACGAATAGATGTTGAAGTTGATCAAGCCGGTGCTGATGACGATCGTGTCGGCGGCAAACAGTTCGGCGACCAGTTCGTCGGAGGTCTTGATGGCTGCAATCTCTTCGGCGGTGCGGGCTTCCGCCGGCTTGCGGATCGCGCCGGTGAAGAGGTCGTCGATATGCGGCAGCGGCGTGGCGGCAAGGTCGCGGCGAACGACGACGCTGCCCGGCTTCTGGTTTTTCAGCTTCTCGGCGAGATCGGCGGCGATCGGGGTCGAGAGCGATTCGGCACGCGGGCTGGACGTCAGAAGAAGAATGGACGACATGGATCATTTCCTTTCGAATTGAACGGAACGGCTCGTTGCTGGGAGATGAGCCGCGGTGTCGAACAGGAAAATAAGTCTGGCCTGCTATCGAAAAAACGGAGATAATGTCGATCGAAACTATCGATGGAATGGATGGAAGATGCTTCCGAACCCCACCCTGGATCAATTGCAGGTGTTTTTGACTGTTGCCGAAACCGGCAGCTTCTCGGCCGCTTCGCGGGCATTGAACCGGGCGCAATCGGTCATCAGCTATACGATCGCCAACTTGGAGGCGCAGCTCGAAGTGGCGCTGTTTGAGCGTTCTGGCGCACGTCAGCCGAAGCTGACCGAGGCGGGCAAGGCGATGCTCGAGGATGCGCGTCGCATTCTGGGTGACCTGCAGGTCATGCGGGCGCGCGTCAAGAGCCTGAGGGAAGGGCTTGAAGCGGAAGTTTCCGTAGCCATCAGCGTCATGGTGCCCTCGCGGGCCGTGGTGGACGTGCTGCACGAATTCCGCGAGAGGTTTCCGACCGTTTCATTGAACCTCAACGTCGGCGAGCTCGGAATGGTCATGGATCTCATATTAACGGGCAAGGTGACGATCGGCATCGGCGGCGCTGTCCTCAAGCAAGATGATTCGCTCATCACCGAGCGAATCGGCCACTCCTTCATGTTGCCCGTTGCCGCGCCCAACCATCCGCTTGCCCAAATCAGCCGGCCCTTGACACTCGGCGACGTGCGCGAGGAAGTGCAACTCGTCGTTAGCGACGCCTCAGGCCGCACGAAGGGGCGGGATTTCAACGTCCTGTCCTACAAGACCTGGCGTGTCAGTGATATCGCGACGAAACATCAGCTTATCAAGGCCGGGCTGGGCTGGGGCGGTCTTCCGGCTTCGATCTTGCATGACGACTTGCGGAGCGGCGCGCTCGTCCATCTCGATCTGGATGCCTATGAGCAGGGCGAGTATGCCATCTATTCGATGCGCCAGCTCGCGAACCCGCCCGGACCTGCCGCTGCCTGGATGATCGAGGCGTTCCGCACCCGGCTTTCCTTCTGCCCCAACCAAGCCGATTTCCACGCCCAGATGGCGGAACTGCGCGACACCGTCTCACCGCTTGCGGCCGAATGACGAAGGCGCGGTGGCCGCGCCTTCGCTGTCTGTCTGCGCTTAAAGGACCAGCCGGAACTTCGAGAAGCCGTCGGCACCGTCGCCGGCTTCCTCGATCTTGACGCTCTTGACTGCAGCGAGGAACTGTTTTGCCTTCGGGCCGCTGTCGAAGGTAACGGTCGTGCCCGGCAGCGGCTTGAAGGTCCAGTTCGCATCGGCCGACGGATTGATCGTGCCTTGGTCGTGGACATAACGGACGATGACGTCGCGATTGGTATCAGGCGCCTGGAAGATCACCTTATCCGCTGCAATCTCTGGGAAACTGCCGCCGCCGCCGGCGCGGTAATTGTTGGTGACGACGACGAACTTCTGAGCCGGATCGATCGGCTTGCCATTGAAGGTGAGATTCTGGATGCGGTTTGCATCCGGATTGATGGCCTTGCCGGAGGAATCATATTTCGGCGGCTGCGACAGGTCGATCTGATAGGTCACCCCGTCGATGACATCGAAATTATAGGATGGGAAGTCGTTGTTGAGCAGCGGCGCATCCTTCGATCCGGCTTTGATGTGATTGAACATGCCGGCCGACATTTCGAGCCAGTTCTTCACTTGCGCGCCGGTGATGGCGACAGCCTGCACCGTGTTCGGATAGAGGTAGAGGTCGGCGACGTTCTTGATGGCGATATCGCCGGCCGGAACGTCGGTATAATAATCCGCGCCGCCGCGACCGCCGGCCTTGAAGGGAGCCGCAGCCGAAAGCACCGGCAGATCCTTGAATTCGGTGTCGGCGAGCATCTGCTTGATGTACCAGGTTTGAGCCTGGCTGACGACCTGGACGGAAGGATCGTCGGCGACGAGCGCGAAATAGGAATAGAGCGGCGCGGAGGTCTTGCCGACGGGCGTGCGGACATAGGCGAGCGTCGCCTCATGCTCTGATTTGGCGGCCTCGACCACCTCTTTCTTGTCGGCGTAATCGGCAACTACTTTCTTCTTGTCGTCGCGATGATAGATCGGCCGTGCTTCCGAGGTGAAGTCGACGATCTTCCAGCTGTTGCCGTCCTTTTCCAAGAGCAGGTCGATAAGGCCGAGATGCGAGCCCCAGAAGCCTGCCATCACGGCGGGCTTGCCATGCAGTGTGCCCTTGACCGGGTCGGCATTGGCGATGCCGTCCCAGCTCTTCGGGCCGGGGAAGACGAGATGCTGGTGACCGGTGAAGATCGCGTCGATCCCCTCGACGGCGGCCAGATGCAGCGAGGCGTTTTCCATTTTGTCGGACGGCGCGGCTCCGTCGATGCCGGAGTGGGAGAGTGCGATGACGATATCGGCGCCTGCCTCCTTCATCGCCGGGACCCAGGCTTTGGCGGCCTCGACGATGTCGCGCGTCTGCGCCTTACCCTCGAGGTTCTTGATATCCCAGAGCATGATCTGCGGCGGCACGAAGCCGATGAAGCCGATCTTGACCGGGCTCTCCTCGCCGGCGCCGTCCTTGATCTGCTTTTCCACGATGACGTAGGGTTTGAAGAAAAGGTCGTCCTGCTTCGGGTCCGAGGCGAGCTGACCTTTGGTCAGGTTGGCGCAGACGAAGGGGAAGTTGGCGCCCGACAGCACCTTGAACATGAAGTCGAGGCCGTAGTTGAACTCGTGATTTCCGAGCGTGCCGACGGTATAGCCGAGAGTGTTCATCGCCTTGATCACGGGATGGACGTCGCCGTCCTTCATGCCGTGCTGATAGGCCATATAGTCGCCCATCGGATTGCCCTGCAGCACGTCGCCATTGTCGACCAGCAGCGAGTTGATGGCCTCGGCGCGGATCGCGTCGATGATCGTTCCGGTGCGCGCCAGACCCATCGTGTCGTTCGGCTTGTCGGCATAATAGTCATAGGGGAAGACGTTGACGTGAATGTCCGTCGTTTCCATCAGCCGGAGATGCGCCTGGTTGGCGCTGGCGCGCGCGCTGAAAGGGTGCAGCAGCACGAGGGCGGAGGTGGCGGCAAGGCCGCCAAGCAAGGAACGGCGGCTCATCAAGCCAACGTCGAAAATGGAAGACATGGAAGCTCTCCTTCAAAGATCGTGCATCGTCCGGCTCCTCAGAATTAGGACGATTTGGCGAGGAGTACACTGCGAAAATGACAGCACGGCAAGCAATCAGTGGCAAAGGCGCAATGGTTTTGAAACGCAACTTGTAGTCTCGGGCCGTATCCCTTGGGAAGGGGGCACGAGCAGGGTCGTGATTGCAAAGGGCAAAGATTTCGGAGGCAACGCGTCCAGTGCGGAAGACAACGCGGAGACGTTTACGGCGGCGATACGGAAAGTCGCTGGCGGCGGCAGATCCTCAATCTCCATCGCCTGCGGGCGGCACCAGCACCAACCGGAGCTCCTGACCGCTCTCAGCCGCTCCTCGGCGTAATAGCGGTGCGGCCTTACGCTTTCAGCGTCGAGGGATGAGGTGGGCGGTCGGCGCCGGTCGCGGCTCTCAGCTGACGAACCGCCAGCACCGGCCGTATTTCCTTATGGAAAAAGCGGAAATAGGAGGCGACCTGTGCCCGCGCATTCGAATTCACATCGAACTGCACGCCGATGCGGCCATTGTGCTTCCAGCGGATGATCCCTTCGAGAAGTCCGAGATTTTCGGCTTCGATGCGCACCTTGCTGCCGGAAGCGGCATGGAGCGGCGTCTTCGTCTCCAGGGCGGCGCCGGTCGCCGACAGGTTGAGAATGCGGACATCCACTTGGCTGTTCAGATATTTGACGCTGCCGAAGACACGGCAGTTTTGCCGGTCGGCCTTTCTTGCCGTGATTTTCAAGTTGCGGGTCATACTGTCTCCCTTGGATACAGTCGGAGAGCATAGCGCCCGAAAATTGAAATGGTTTTAGTGGCTTGGCTAAAATTGCAGTGAAAACTGTCAGTTAGGGCTACTGCATGTCACGGAGATGCGTGCAGCGATTCTGGAAGCCAATCTGTGTAAAACGGGCTAACGCAGGTCGACACTCAATCAAATGCGACGCCGCTGGCTCTGGCAGCCCTGCGTCCCACAACATGTTCGCGCCAGACCGTGAAGATGCCGGCGGCGACCACGATCGCCGAGCCGACGATCGTGTTGAGGCTCAGCGTTTCGCCATAGATCGTCACGCCGATGATCGAAGCGTAGACAAGCGACAGATAGGTCAGCGGCTGGACGGCGGCGGCATCGAGACTATCGTAGGCGCGGATGAGGAAATAATGGCTGGAAATGCTGGTCATGCAGACGAGCGCCATCCAGCCCCAGTCGCCGGATGACATCCAGCTCCAGTAGAACGGCCCGATCAGCGTCATCGCAACGGCGCCGACGACACCGGTATAGAAGAAGCTGGTCGTCGAAGAATCGTCGCGGCTGACGAGCCGTGTGGCGATGACGTAGAAGGCGAAATTGAAGCAGGAGGCGACGGCGAGAAGCAGCTTCACGTCGAAAAAATCGCCTTCCGGTTTCAGGATCAGCAGCACCCCGAAAAGCCCGGCGCCGATTGCCGCCCATCGCCGCCATCCGACGCGCTCGCCGAGGATCGGCATTGCCAGCAGTGCGATCAGGATAGGCGTCGCGGAAAAGATCGCCTGCGAACGGGCAAGGCCGATCACGGCAAAACATGTGATCGCCAGAACCACCTGAACCGCAAGCAGCAGGCCGCGGGCCACCTGCAGGGCGGGGCGTTTGGTGCGAGCCGTCGCCTTGAGACCACCGCGCATCTTCGAAGCGAGAATGATTGTGAAAAGCCCGAAGGCCCAGTAGCGGATCATCGTCACGAAGATCGGCGGATAGGCGGATGCCAGATGTTTGGAGATGGCGTCCTGCAGCGAAAAGATGGACAGCGCCAGCAGGGCGAAAATGTAACCGTGGGTCTTCGATTTCATGACATGCCAATAAGCGGGAGACGCCCGCGCGCGCCGAAAGTCTGGTCAGGCATTCTGAAAATAAGCAAGGCCTCAAAGCCCCACATTCGGCCTGTCGATGATTTCTCTAAGCGCGAAACTCGAATTGATCTTGACCACATGGGGAAGGGCCGACAGCCAGTCGCGATGGATACGCTCATAGTCTTCGAGATCGCGGGCGGCGACCCTGAGGATGTAGTCATATTCGCCCGACATCAGGTAGCAGACGAGCACGTTCGGGCAGAGCTTCACCGCCGACTCGAACTCCGCCAGCGTCTTGGCGAACTGACCCGAGAGGGAAATATGCACGATGGCGATCATCTTGTAGTCGAGCGCCTTGTGCGAAAGCCGCGCATGGTAGCCGTCGATGACTCCGCTCCTTTCAAGAATGTCGAGCCGGCGCGAACAGGCCGAAGGGGAAAGCCCGATCCTCTCGGCGAGCTCGGCATTGGTGATGCGGGCATCGGCCTGCAAAACCTTCAGAATCGCAAGATCGATGGTATCGAGATCGGCCATTCGAAGAACCTTCGAAGATAGGAGGTGGAGATGCAATAATCACCGAAAAATCGCGTCTGCGCAAACCGTCTTTGCAAGGACATTTCGCGGCCTTGGTGGTTGGATCGGTCGCAGAGGAGATCCGCGACCGCGGAGACAAAAGGAGAGGAACGCGAAATGCGTGTCGGTTGCCCGAAGGAAATCAAGAATCATGAATATCGCGTCGGCCTGACGCCTGCTTCGGTGCGCGAATATGTGGCGCACGGCCACGAGGTTTGGGTCGAGACCAAGGCGGGAGCCGGCATCGGCGCCGATGATGCCGCCTATGCCGCGGCTGGCGCGAAGATCGCCGCCTCCGCCAAGGATATTTTCGAAAAGTGCGACATGATCGTCAAAGTCAAGGAGCCGCAGCCTTCTGAATGGGCCCAGCTTCGCGATGGTCAGCTGCTCTACACCTATCTGCATCTAGCGCCCGATCCCGATCAGACCAAGGGTCTTCTCGCCTCCGGCGTCACCGCTATCGCCTATGAGACGGTGACCGACGAACGCGGCGGCCTGCCGCTGCTGGCGCCGATGTCCGAGGTCGCCGGGCGCCTGTCCATTCAGGCAGGGGCGACAGCCCTGCAGAAGGCAAATGGCGGCCTCGGTGTCCTGCTCGGCGGCGTGCCCGGCGTGCTGCCGGCCAAGGTCGCCGTCATCGGCGGCGGCGTCGTCGGCCTGCATGCGGCCAGAATGGCCGCCGGACTCGGCGCCGATGTCAGCATTCTCGACAAATCCCTGCCGCGCCTGCGTCAGCTCGACGACACCTTCGCTGGCCGTGTCCACACCCGTTATTCCAGCATCCAGGCGCTGGAGGAGGAGGTCTTCTCGGCCGATCTCATCATCGGTGCCGTGTTGATCCCGGGTGCTGCCGCTCCGAAGCTCGTTACCCGCGAGATGCTGTCCGGCATGAAGAAGGGCGCCGTCATCGTCGACGTCGCCATCGACCAGGGCGGCTGCTTCGAAACCTCGCATGCGACGACGCATTCCGACCCGACTTATGAGGTCGATGGCGTCGTGCATTATTGCGTCGCCAACATGCCCGGCGCAGTACCGGTTACTTCAGCGCATGCGCTGAACAACGCCACGCTGGTGCACGGGCTTGCGCTCGCCGACCGCGGCCTGCGCGCCATCGCCGAAGACAAGCACCTGAGGAACGGCCTCAACGTGCACAAGGGCCGTATCACCAACAAACCAGTCGCCGAGGCGCTCGGTTATGAGGCCTTCGCGCCGGAGAGCGTGCTCAACGTAGCGTAAGCTGCTTGACCCATGGTCAGGTGAGGGCGCCGGTCTCTGCCAGGACCGGCGCCTTTGCCTTGTCGATCCGACACTGGAAGCAATTGTTGCGCGCCGAACGCACATGCACATAGGCGATGTCAGCTCGTGCCAGCAGCTTTTCGCCATAGGCCGCAATTTCGCTGACCAGGGTCACCGCGCCGGTACCGTACACGATGCGGTTGTTCTCATTGTAGCCGCGGACGATGAAGTCGCGGCTCGTCGTCAGCACCGGCGGCACAATCTCCTCGGCGGCATAGCGCCAGCAAGGTTGCTTGTGCAGGAAGATCGGCCCGGTTTCGGCATAGGGCTGCAGCTTCGGGAAGGGCCGGTAGGCGAAGACCAGCAGTTCCTCGCCCTCTTCGATATTCTGCAGACAATGGCGGCAAGGATTGCCGTCACCGTCTGATATCATCGTCTCGGGCAGGTTGTCATAGGCATCACGGCCACCGTTCCAGAGGACTTCGGCATCGGCGGTCGGCAATGCGGCAAAACGAATGGCGGTCATGGAAAATCTCCTTGTGATCGCCGTGAAATTGCGCCTGGACCTCCGCCCGAGCCACCCGTTTCTTGCCTGTGTTGTGGTTTGCGGAGATCGTCGCGGCAAACTTAGTTTCCGAAGTCGGGGCATTCCTCGACGTTTGGAGGAAGTTTCTACCTCTCCTCCCTCATTCCTGTCCTCGCATCAAGTCCGAGGACAGCAATGAGGGCGGCGAGCGACCGGAAAGCAATCAAACCGTCAGCTTTTCCGCGCAAGTTCCAGGAGCTCCTTGTCACTCAGCGGCCGCACAATGCCGGTGCCGGTCGAGACAGGGGAAAAGCCGTACATCTGATAGAGCTGCAGCGCGCGCGGATGGTCGAGATTGTTGGTGGTCGTGGTGACGCGCTTCGGATCGAGCGCCCAGATGGCATAGAGCGCCTGCAGCAGAAACCATTTGCCGATGCCGAGCCCGAGCGCATGTTCGATCAGGCCGAAATGGCTGAGTTCAATCGTCTCCTCGTCCGCGCAGAAATACTCGTAGAAGCCGGCCGGTGCGCCGTTCACGTAGAGGACGCTGATATTGTTGCGCTTGTCGTTCAGCGTTTCTGCCAGTTGCTCGTCGCTCATGCGCAGCCGGTCCACCCACTGCCAGCGCGCGCCCACCTGTCGATAGAGATAGCGGTAAAAGGGCAGCGGTATGCCTGGCGCACGCATGATCGCAGTCTGGATATTGACGGGCACTGGCATGCTGGCCTTGGGCGCCGCCGTCATTTCAAGACGGGTGATATGAGCCTTGAGCGAAGTGGGCGTCTTTCCCATGGCGGTCAGGCTTTAACCGGCGTCGGCGGACCGGTGACGACAGGCGTATCGTCACGGCTGCCCCATTCGCTCCATGAACCGTCATAAAGCTTGTTGTCGTGATGGCCGAGCGATTCCAGCGCCAGCGTGATGATCGCGGCCGTGATCCCTGAGCCGCAGGAGGTGACGACCGGCTTGGAGAGATCGATTCCGGCCTCTTCGATGGTCTGCCTGAGTTCGGGCAGCGATTTGAACCGGCCCTGGTTGGCGAAGACGCCGGAGGGCAGGCTTCGGGCGCCGGGCATATGGCCGGAGCGCATGCCGGCACGCGGCTCGGGTTCGGTAGCGGCGAAGCGGCCGGCGCTACGGGCGTCGGCAATCTGCATCGCGCCGCTCGAGACGATGTCGCGCATGCTGTCCAGCGTAACGACCCGACTCTCATCGAAGTCAGGCGTAAACGTCGCCGGGGCATAGTTGGGGGCCGCTGTTTCGAGCGGACGGCCCTCAGCCTTCCAGCCGTCGAGACCTCCATCGAGGACGAAGACGTTCTTTGCCCCCATCACCCGGAACAGCCACCAGACGCGGGGCGAGGCAAACACGCCGATACCGTCATAGACGACGATGCGATCATTCTCGCTGATGCCGAGCTTGCCGACTTCGGCGGCGAAATAATCGGGCGAGGGTATCGTATGCGGCAGCGCCGTAGAGTGGTCGGCGATCTTGTCCTGATCGAAGCGGATGGCCCCGGGAATATGGCCGGCGGCATATTCGGCATCGGCATCGCGCTTTTGCGCCGGCAGGTAGAAGGAGGCGTCCAGCACGCGCAGATCCGGCTTGCCGAGCTCGGCCTGCAGCAATTCGGCCGAGACGACGAAACGGCTCTTGCTCTCAGTCATTATGGTCTCCCCTTATCAGGCTTCTACGCCGGGCGTGCCGAAGCGGATGCGGAAGCGCCGGTTCTCCTTGCCCTTCTTTTCGATTTTGGCGATGTGGATCTGACCGATTTCCTGCGTCTCCGAGACATGTGTGCCGCCGCAGGGCTGGCTGTCAATCGAGGAGTTCTCGCCGATACAGACGAGGCTGACCCGACCAAGCCCCACCGGCGGGCGCACGTTCTTCGACTTGACGATGTCCGGATTGGCCGCCAGCTCGTCGTCGGTGATCCATTGCAGATAGACCGGGTGGTTCTGGCCGACCAGTTCCATCAGCTTGGCCGTGACCTCGTCCTTGTCGATCGTCTCGCTCATGTCGAAGTCGACGCGGCTTTCTTCCTCGCCGACGGCGGCTCCGGTGATCGGATAGGAGCAGATGACCGACAGCAGGTGGCAGGCCGTGTGCATGCGCATCAGCCGGTAGCGGCGCGGCCAATCGACATGCAGCACCAGCGTCTCGCCGACCTCCGGCCGCGGCTCGTTTTCGAGCGGCACGTGGATGATGACATCCTTGCCGGCGCCGTGTTTTGTCTGGCCCAGTGCGATCTTGGTTCCGTCGGCGCGTTCAAGCTGGCCAGTGTCACCGGGCTGGCCACCCGATGTGGCATAAAAGCAGGTCTGGTTGAGCTCGATGCCCCCGTCGTCGTGAACGGCAGTGACGACCGCCTCGCATGTCGAGAGATAGAAGTCGTCGCGATAGAGGGCATTGACGGGCATGAGGTCTCACACGGGCTCATAGGGAACGTGTATGTCGGACGAACCAGTCATCCAGCCGGGAACGGGTAGTCCCTTCGATCGCAGAAAATCCGGATTGAAGAGCTTCGATTGGTAGCGGTTGCCGTAGTCGCAGAGGATTGTCACCACCGTGTGACCGGGCCCGAGATCGCGGGCGAGATTGACCGCGCCGGCGATGTTGATCGCTGTCGAGCCGCCGAGGCACAGCCCCTCGTTTTCCACGAGATCGAAAAGATAGGGAAGTGCTTCGGCATCGGAGACGCGATAGGAGAAATCGGGTGTGAAGCCCTCTAGATTGGCCGTGATGCGGCCCTGGCCGATGCCCTCGGTGATCGAGGATCCCTCGGATTTCAGCGTGCCGTTCTGGTAGAATTCATAAAGAGCAGCGCCGTCGGGATCGGCGATGCCGATCTTGACGTCGGGATTAAAAGCCTTGAGGCCGGCGGCGACACCGGCAAGCGTGCCGCCGGAGCCGACGGAGCAGATGAAGCCGTTGACCTTGCCGTCGGTATCGTTCCAGATTTCCGGCGCCGTCGTTTCGATATGCGCCTGGCGGTTGGCGACGTTGTCGAACTGGTTCGCCCAGATTGCCCCGTTCGGTTCGCTCTTCGCCATTTGTTCAGCAAGACGCCCGGACACCTTCACATAGTTGTTCGGGTTCTTGTAGGGAACGGCCGGCACTTCGACGAGTTCGGCGCCGAGCAATTTCAGCGCGTCCTTCTTTTCCTGGCTCTGGGTTTCCGGGATGACGATGACGGTGCGGTAGCCGAGCGCCTTGGCGACTAGCGTCAGCCCGATGCCGGTATTGCCGGCCGTGCCTTCGACGATGACGCCGCCGGGTCGAAGCAGCCCCTTCCGCTCCGCATCGCGGATGATGTAGAGCGCGGCACGGTCCTTGACCGACTGGCCGGGGTTGAGAAACTCCGCCTTGCCGAGAATGGTGCAGCCGGTTGCAGCTGAGGCGCCCTTGAGTTTGATCAGGGGCGTATTGCCGATGGCTTCGAGGACGGAGGGATGGAAGGTCATGGAATCTGCCTCTTTCGAACTCTTACTTTAGGAACGGTCTTTTCCCTTCACAAGGCTGTGTTGGCAAGAAATGCTATTCCATACCCCTGGTGGTCACGATAAAATTTCGCTTTCCTTATCCGAAATGGCCCGCGACGGCGATCCCACCGTGCCTTGGTGATCCGAAAACTGGCTTTGCCCGTATGGATGACGACAAAGCGACAACGGAACACTGGCGGCGGGCGTGGCCGAAACCGACATGATTCACGATCAGATCGACACGATCGATGCACCGAGGGCGCATTATGTCGCCGGTTCCTTGCCCGAGGGCTACGACGCGCGCCGGCCGGTCGACCATCCGACTCCGTTTAAGCCAACCCGAATGATTCAATTTAACCCGGAAAAGCTCTAGACGGTTCTTTCAACGACGAGCGCAGCCATTTCGGCCCCGGCGACATCTCGATTGCCGACGAAACTGTCGATCACCGGCCGGTTGCCGAAAGGACAGGCCTTGCATTGCCTTCGCGCTGTCCGACGGACCGATCCGGCTGACCCGGTCCTTTCGTCAGATGATCGGCGACCTGATCGGCTGAAAGCAGCCACAATGGTGTGATAGAGCCGTAAATCCGGGAGGCGCAAAGAACTTCCGGGCCTGTTTTCGTGCTGGTCAGGCAGAGCCGGAGGAGCATGTCATGCGTGATTTCATCGCCCGTCCCGAACATGGAATCGTCTGGATCTCGGGCGCGAGCTCAGGTATCGGCCGGGCGCTTGCGCTGAAGCTTGCCGGCGAAGGATACAAGGTCGCCGTCACCGCCAGAAGCCACGAAAAGCTGGTCGAGCTGCAGGCCGAAGCCAGCGGCCTTTCCGGGAATATTATCGTCCTCGACGGTGATGTCACCGATGCCGAGGACATGGAACATGTCCTAGCCTCTATCGAATATGAGCACGGCACGCTCGCAATGGCGATCCTCAATGCCGGTATCTACCTGCCGGTCCACGCCGAGGATCTGAACCGCGCCGATTTCGAAAAGAGCTTTGCCGTCAATCTTTCCGGCGTCGTCAACTGTCTGTTGCCGGCGATCCGCCATATGAAGGCGAAAGGGCAGGGGCAGATCGCCATCGTCTCTTCCGTCACCGCCTATGGCGGCCTGCCGACGGGGGCTGCCTATGGCGCCACCAAGGCGGCGTTGATCAACATGGCCGAAAGCCTGAAATTCGATCTAGACAAGGTGGGCATCCGCATTCAGCTCATCAGCCCGGGCTTCGTCGACACGCCGACGGTGGGCAAGAGCGCCTTTCCTATGCCGGCGGCGCGGGTGTCGTCCGAGGAGGCTGCCCGCCAGATTGCCGCCGGGCTGAAATCGCAGGCTTTCGAGATCGCTTTCCCCAGACGCTTCACCACGATGTTGAAGCTGGCGCGTCTGCTTCCCTATGGCGCTTATTTCCCACTGATGAACTATCTGACTGGCTGGCGGCAGCGGCCGCCGCTAGATGGTCACCATCCGGTGATGCCACACCCTGCGGAATGATCAACGGTGCGGGAAGGCGGGTGGCCGGAACACGCGGATTAAAAATTGCGAAGGCAGTCTTTATCCGCCGCGACATGAAAAGGCCGGCATAAGCCGGCCTTTTCCGAGGTGGTGCGCTTTTGCACGACATGTTTCAAAGCGGTGACTGCTGCTTAGTTGTCGTATTCGCGGCAGGCTTCGCTGATCGATGCGCCGCTCTCACCGCCGCGCGTATCGACACCGGTCCCCTGCTGCGGCATGCCGGCGCATTCCATCGCCTGCGGCGGTCGGATGCTCTGGGTCGTGGTCGGATCGACGGGGGCGACCTGGACAGGGTGCATGCCATTGTCGCTGTTGGTGTAATCGGACGAATAGTTACCCGAACCC
Source organism: Rhizobium atlanticum (assembly GCF_030182485.1). NCBI lineage: Bacteria > Pseudomonadati > Pseudomonadota > Alphaproteobacteria > Hyphomicrobiales > Rhizobiaceae > Rhizobium > Rhizobium atlanticum. Next base: position 157,025 of record NZ_JAQJCJ010000009.1, on the reverse strand, counting down.
GGATCGGTCGAGCCGCCATTCGTCGGTCCGATGGGATCTGGATTCGACTGGGCAAAGGCTGACGATGCCATGCCGATCGCGAGCAGCGAAGCGGCAATGAGGGATTTGGTCATGAGGATATCCTCCTTTGATTTTCATCATGGATGACCTCTGGGTAACCACTTGCAGGATTCATTGTTCCGACGTTTTTTGAAAAACCTGCACGCGGACCTTGCATCGTTTACGACCCCGAGGAACGCTGCCATGACCTGATCGGCTTGCGCCTCTCCTGTGACTTGATCCTCACCTAGGCTTCCTAAGACATGCAACGTCGCTGTCCTGCCCAGACTTGCAAAACGCTGCAATTTGCCGTTTCATCGCCGCCAGCAACGACCATCCGAAACTCCTCCTTAATGAGATACGCCCTTGTACCCGCCGATGCCCCACGGCTTCGAGAAGCCTTATGCCGCATTCCTCTTCGACATGGACGGCACCATCCTCAATTCGATCCTCGCCGCCGAGCGTGTTTGGAGCGACTGGGCAAGACGCCATGGGCTCGATGTCGCCGCCTTCTTGCCGAAGATGCACGGATCGCGTGGCATTGACACAATCACCCGGCTGAACCTGCCGGGCGTCGATCCGGAATACGAGGCAAGGCTGGTGACCGAGGCCGAAATTGCCGATGTCGGCGATGTCGTTGCCATTTCCGGCGCAGCCGCCTTCTTGGCTTCGCTGCCGCCGGATCGCTGGGCGATCGTCACCTCTTCGCCCTTGCGTCTTGCCCGCCGGCGGCTGGAAGCGGCTGGCCTCCCTCTGCCGAAATTCATGGTGACGGCGGAGGACGTGACGGTCGGAAAGCCCGATCCGCAATGTTATATTCTCGGCGCCGAACGCCTCGGCGTCAGCACGCGGGATTGGCTGGTGTTTGAGGATGTCGCAGCCGGCATCAAGGCCGGCGAGGCGGCGGGCGCCGATGTCATGGTCGTTACGGCAACCCATCACCAGAAGATGGAGACGCCGCATCCGACCATCTCTTCCTACGACGAGATCGCCGTCAACATCTCAGCCGACCATAAAATGCTTATCGTCCCGAGCGCAGCCTGACATCCGACCTCCAGCATTCGCGCTTGCGCATTCACTCCGCGGCTGCGGCGAGACAGCGATCGATGATCCTGCCGATTTCGCTGCGGCAGGAACCGCAATTGGTTCCGGCGCTCGTTTCCTTGCCTACCTCTTCAACGCTATGGCATCCGCCTCGCACCGCGGCAGCGATCTGGTTGACCCCGACACTGAAGCAGGAGCAGACGGTCGCACCGGGATCCGGTCTGCCGCCGCCGGGACGGCCTGCGACCAGCGCAAAGCGTTTCCTGAGGTCGCCATGCACGACGGAGAGTTGCGAGATTGCCCAGTTGCGAGCAACGGCAACCGGCTCGCGTGCAAGGAACAGAGCGGCAAGCAGGATCTCACCATCGAAGAAGGCGAGCCTCAGGTCGCCGGATTGCCGATCCGCGTACCCCAGCGGTTCGATTGCGGCCGGAATGGCGAAGACCTTCCGGCACCAGGCCGTCCAGTCTTCGACAGCCTCGGTGAAGGCAAGCTCAAGCCGCCAACCGCCTGCAGCTTTCGCCACCGCCCAATAGGCCGCGTCGGGTGTGTCCGGTTTGATGGCAGAGACCGCGAATCCGTAATGGGTGGCGCGGAAGGGCCGAACGGCAACGGCAACATTCTTCGACGCCGGCTGGCCGGAAATAGGGTCGGTGATCGGCGCCACCACGGCGTCGATCCGGGCTTTTGCCGCGAACTGATCGTTCCAGTGCATGGGTGCGAAAATGCCACCGCGCGCCTGGCGGTCGGTCACCAGCGCCCGCACGATCGCTTTGCCCTGGGGGCTCTCGATCTCGACGAGGCCGGCGCTTGATATGCCGGTCTCGATCGCATCGCGCGGATGGATCTCGGCAAAGGGTTCGGCGATATGGGCGGAAAGCCGCGCGCTCTTCCCGGTTCGTGTCATCGTGTGCCACTGATCGCGGATGCGGCCGGTGTTCAGGGTGAAGGGGAAATCGGCATAGGTGCGATCCGTCGCAGGCGGTTTCACCGCGACGAAGCGCGCCTTGCCATCGGGATGAAAAAAGCCACCCTCGGCGAAGAAGCGGGTGACGCCGGGCGCCGTTCCTGCTGGCTGCGGCCACTGAAAGGGCGACAGTTCGTCGTAGGCGCCGCCGCTCGTGCCGGCGTGGGCGCCGATGTCGAAATCGCGGCTGCCGTCATTTTCGAAGGCGGAAAGCGCTGCATGTTCGGCAAAGATTGCATCCGGCGTCTCGAAATCGAAAGCGACGCCAAATCCCATGCGCCGTCCGACCTCCGCAAGCTGCCACCAATCAGCCCTGGCATCGCCGGGGGCATTGAGAAACGGCCGTTGCCTGGAAATGCGACGTTCGGAATTGGTAACGGTACCGTTCTTCTCGCCCCAGCCGAGCGAGGGCAAAAGCACATGGGCATGCCGGGTCGTATCCGTGTCTCTCAGAATGTCCGACACGACGACGAAGGGACAGGCGGCGATCGCGCTTTCGACGCTGTCGGCATCCGGCATCGACACAACAGGATTGGTGGCCATGACCCAGAGCGCCTTGATGCGTCCATCGGCCACCGCACGGAACATGTCGACTGCCTTCAAGCCGGGCTTTGCGGCGATGACGGGCGAATTCCAGAAGCGCTGCACGCGGTCGCGGTCATCCGCATTCTCGATCGCCATATGGGCGGCAAGCATATTGGCGAGGCCGCCGACCTCACGCCCGCCCATGGCGTTCGGCTGGCCGGTCAACGAGAACGGTCCCATGCCCGGCCGGCCGATGCGGCCGGTAGCGAGGTGACAGTTGAGGATGGCGTTGACCTTGTCGGTGCCGGAGGAGGATTGGTTGACGCCCTGGCTGTAGCAGGTGACGACCTTCTCGGTCGTCTCGAACAGGCGGAAGAACTCCCTGATCTGCATGGCCGGCAGACCGGTCCGTTCCAGGAGATCGTTGGTGTCAAGCGCGGCTGCGGCCGCAAAAGCATCGCCGAAACCCTCGGTATGGGCGGCGATATAGTTCTGGTCGATCGCCGGGCTTGTCGCAAGATGCGCAAGCAGTCCCATGAACAGCGCGACGTCGCCGTCCGGGCGGATTGCCAGATGCAGGTCGGCGATATCGCATGTCATCGTCCGGCGCGGATCGATGACGACGATGCGCATGTTGGGCCGTGCCGTCTTTGCGGCGGCAAGCCGCTGGTAGATGACAGGGTGGCACCAGGCGAGGTTGGAGCCGGTCAGGAGCACCAGATCGGCAAGTTCGAGATCCTCATAGGTCCCGGGCACCGTATCGGCGCCGAAAGCACGGCGATGGCCGGCGACGGACGAGGACATGCAGAGCCTGGAATTGGTGTCGATATTGGCTGAGCCGATGAAGCCCTTCATCAGCTTGTTGGCGATGTAATAATCTTCGGTCAGCAGCTGACCCGAGACGTAGAAGGCAACTGAATCCGGCCCGTGTTCGGCGATGGTTTCGGAAAAACGCCGTGCGACGAGATCAAGCGCCTCGTCCCAGTCGCTCTTTTCGCCGGATATTTCAGGATGGAGAAGACGGCCGTCGAGATCGATCGTTTCGGCAAGCGCCGAACCCTTCGAGCAGAGACGGCCGAAATTCGACGGATGCTCGGGATCGCCCTTGATGCTGGCGGCGCCGGCCTCGTCGACCGTGGCAATGACGCCGCAGCCGACGCCGCAATAAGGACAGGTGGTCTTGACCTCTGTCGTCATTTATTCCGCCGCCATCATCAGACTTTCAAGCGCTATGAACAGAGCGCCGTCGTCGTTGCGGACCGGTAAGGTCCGCACCGCGCCCTCATCGGCGCCGAGCGCCTTGCCGGTTTCGAGAGAGACCACCCAATTGTGCAGCGGGCAGGTGACGGCCTTGGCGTGCACGATCCCCTGCGACAGCGGCCCGCCTTTGTGCGGGCAGTGATCCTCGATGGCGAAAACCTCGTTTTCCGCCGTGCGGAAGACCGCGATCTTGCCCTGCGGTGTCTTCACGCAACGCGCGCCACGCAGGGGGATATCGGAGATGTCACCGATTGGGTGCCAGTTTTCATTGGACCAGGTCATATCGATCTCCTTACTCGGCTGCCTGCGGATAACCGATCGTCGCCATCGGCTTGAATTCATGCTTGTCCTTGCCCGAGACACGCTCCGACCAGGGATCGACCTGGGCGAATTTCTGGGAGAAGACAAAGCGGTCGTAATAGGCTCTACGCTTTTCGGCATCACCCATGATCTGGCGGCGGATTTCCTCCAGGCCGATGCGCTTGGCCCATTTGTAGATGCGTTCGAGGTAGCGGGCCTGCTCGCGATACATCTGCGTCAGGGCCACGATATGCTCCAGCGCCTCGTCTTCGGTCTTTACAAGCCCGAGAACCTCGGTGCCCTTGATGTCGAGACCGGCCGCACCGGCGAAATGGATCTCGAAACCGGAATCGACGCAGATTACGCCGATATCCTTGCAGGTTGCTTCCGCGCAGTTGCGCGGGCAGCCGGAGACAGCCATCTTCAGCTTGGCCGGTGTCCAGGAACCCCACATGAATTTCTCGATGCGAATGCCGAGACCGGTGGAATCCTGGGTGCCGAAACGGCACCAGTCCGAACCGACGCAGGTCTTCACGGTACGCAGGCCCTTGGCATAGGCCTGGCCGGAGACGAAGCCGGCCTTCCCGAGATCGGCCCAGACGGCTGGAAGGTCTTCCTTCTCTACTCCAAGCAGGTCGATGCGCTGGCCGCCTGTGACCTTCACCATCGGGATGGCAAACTTGTCGACGACATCGGCGATGGCGCGAAGCTCGTTCGACGAGGTGACGCCGCCCCACATGCGCGGAACAACGGAGTAGGTACCGTCCTTTTGAATGTTGGCGTGGACGCGCTCGTTGATGAAGCGTGACTGGTAGTCGTCGGCATATTCGTCCGGCCAATCGCAGACGAGGTAATAGTTGAGTGCGGGGCGACATTTGGCGCAGCCGCAGGAGGTCTTCCATTCGAGCTCCTGCATGACGGCCGGGATGCTCTTCAGCCCTTTCGCCTTGATCAGCCGACGGACATCGTCATGGCCGAGTTCCGTGCAGGTGCACATCGGCTGAACGGCAGCCGGGTTGTAACTGTCGCCGAGCGTCAGCGCCATCAGTTGCTCGACCAGACCGGTGCACGAGCCGCACGAGGCCGATGCCTTCGTATGGGCGCGCACGTCGTCAAGCGACGTCAGTCCCTTGCTCGTGATCGTCGAAGTGATCTTGCCCTTGCATACGCCGTTGCAGCCACAGATTTCCGCGTCATCCGGCAAGGCTGCAACGGCCGCCATAGGGTCCAGCGGTGACCCTCCCTGATAGGCCTGTCCGAAGATCAGCGTCTCGCGCATCTCCGAGATGTCGGTCGCCTTCTTCTTCAGGTCGTTGAACCAGGCGCCGTCGGCGGTTTCGCCGTAAAGCACGGTGCCGATGATCTTGTTGTCCTTCAGGACCAGGCGCTTGTAGATGCCGGCGCTGGCATCGCGCAGCACGATCTCTTCGCGATCGTCGCCATCGGCAAAGTCGCCGAGCGAATAAAGCTCGATGCCGGTGACCTTGAGCTTGGTCGGCGTGTCGGCGTGAACGAAGGCGGGCGAGCGATCTCCGGAAAGATGCGCCGCGGCGACACGGGCCATTTCATAAAGCGGGGCGACGAGGCCATAGACCATGCCGCCCACCTCGGCGCATTCGCCGAGTGCAAGGATATCCCCGTCTGAGGTCTGCATGCCGGCATCGACGACGATGCCGCGGTTGACTGCAAGGCCGGCGTCTTTCGCCAGGCCGACATTCGGCCGGATGCCGACGGCCATGACGACGAGCGTCGCCGGAATAATGCGGCCGTCATCGAGCTCGATGCCTTCGACCCTGCCGTTGCCGATGATCGCCTTGGTATTGGCCTTGCAGATGACCTTGATGCCGCGTTCCTCGACGGCCTTCTGCAGAAGATAGCCGGCGGCGGGATCGAGCTGACGCTCCATCAGCGTCGGCATGACGTGCAGTACGGTCACGTCCATGCCGCGCTGGGCAAGACCGGCCGCTGCTTCCAGACCGAGCAGTCCGCCGCCGATGACGACGGCCTTTTCGCGCGACTGGGCGGCAAGCAGCATCGCCTGCACGTCGTCGAGGTCGCGATAGGTGATGACGCCGGGCAGATCCTTGCCGGGAACCGGGATGATGAACGGCACCGAACCGGTTGCGATCACCAGCTTGTCGTAGCTTTCGGTAACACCGTGGTCTGACGTGACGGTCTTGGCGGCGCGATCGATGTTGACGATCCTGTGGCCCTTATAGAGCGTGATTCCATGCTTGATATACCAGCCATCGCCGTGAATGATGATCTGCTCGTAGTCCTTTTCTCCGGAGAGAACCGGCGACAGCATGATGCGGTCGTAATTGACGCGTGGCTCGGCATTGAAGATCGTCACTTCATAGCGTCCGGGCGCCTGTTCGAAGAGGTGCTCCAGCATGCGCCCGGGCGCCATGCCATTCCCGATGATAACAAGTTTTTCAGTCATATTTCAGGTCCTTGGATCAGGTTGCAGCCACGGGCGCAGAGTGCCCCTGGCGCGACAATTGCTTGACGGACAGGTGCATCCAGATGAGCGAGATCGCGATGATCGCGAAAAGCAGCAGGAAACAGCTGGACCAAAGGCCGGTCATATCCTTGAGGAGGCCAAAGGCGATCGGCAGAATGAAGCCGCCAAGCCCGCCCATCATGCCGACGATGCCGCCGACGGCGCCGACGCTGTCGGGGTAATACCCCGGAATGTGCTTGTAGACGGCGGCCTTGCCGAGGCTCATGAAGAAGCCGAGCACGAAGATGACGACGATGAAGATGACCGGCGTGATCGCTGTGGCCGGCAGCGAAAGGATGAGGGTGGCCACAGCCGACACGGCAAACATCGCGTACATGACGCTGCGCGCGCCTTTCTTGTCCGACAGGACGCCGCCGAAGGCGCGGAAGATGCTGCCCGGGATGGAGTAGGCGGCAGCGATCATGCCGGCCGTTTCCAGGTTGAAGCCGTAGACGCCGACGAGATAGCGCGGCAGCCACAAGGACAGGGCGACGAAGCCGCCGAAGGCGAAGAAATAATAGAGCGAGAAGCGCCAGACCTGAACGTTCTGCAGCGGCGCGAATTCCTGGGCCAGGCTCTTGGAAGCGACGCCGCGCTCGCGCCGAAGGCGGAAGACCGGATCATCTGTCGTGGTGAACCAGAAGACGATGGCCATCAGCGCCAGCCCGACGGCCCAGATCTCGGCAACCGCCTGCCAGCCCCATGCGATGAGCACGAAGGGGGCTGCGAATTTGGTGACGGCCGCGCCGACATTGCCGGCGCCGAAGATACCGAGCGCCGTTCCCTGTTTCTCCGCTGGGAAGAAAGGCGAGATATAGGCGACGCCGACTGCGAAGGAGCCGCCGGCAAGGCCGACACCAAGGCCGGCGATCAACATCTGCGTATAGGTGTGGGCGTAGGAGAGAAGGAAGGTCGCCAATGCGGCGGCGAGCATCGTCAGCGTGTAGACGAGACGGCCGCCGTAACGTCCTGTCCAGATGCCGAGAACGATGCGCACGATCGAGCCGGTCAGAACGGGGGTGCCGATCAGCAACCCGAACTCAGCCTCGTTCAGGTTGAGCTCTTGCTTGATGCGAATGCCGATGATGGCGAAGATTGTCCAGACGGCAAAACAGAGGGTGAAGGCCACAGTGGAGATCCACAGTGCTTTGGCTGGTTCGCCGGCTGACATGGGCTGCACTTTCTCAATGGCAGACATAGCTTCTCCGTGGCCCGACAAGGTCGTGCCGATCCATTGCTTGGGGTTAAAACAAAAAGCCGCTGGTCAGGACGCGCTAGCACGAGGCGCGCAAATATCCTGATCAGCGGCTTTGCTGGTGGCGCCCGCCGTTGGACGCCCAATCATTGGCCTTCCGGCCTATCTATCTCGATGCAATCCCGTCGCGGGTTGCTGAACATTTGATCCACTGCGACTATGGCCGCAACGTAATTCCTGTCTCTTTATGAGCACCTGCATGTGCCCATTCCGCGCCGATCGCCCTTGATCCGCGCAACATAAGCAATGCAAGCACCGTGCCAATTCTCTCTCATTTACCCAACTGGTTGAAATACAAGCATCTTCGAGGGATATGCGTTCTGCCTGTTTTTCATGCTCCGGGCCGAGTGTGCAAATCTTTTGGGCTTCGCGGGTAGTGCAGGTGCCGATCCTGCTGGCGTTTTGTGCAAACCGGCGACATCAGATTTCGTCGTTGCCGCGGCTGAAGGGAAGGGCGCTCTTGACGGCGAAGCTCGCGACATAAGCCGGCAGTTCCGAGGGATCGAAGACCTGGCCATCCATGAAGCGGTCGCCTTCTTCGCTGCCCTCGACGCGGATGTCGGCGTCAACGGGGGCGTTATCGTCGCCGAGAGCAGCACGGTAGAGATCCGGTCGGTAGGCGGAGGTCGCGGCCCGCGCCTTGTTGAGGCTGATCTCTGCCTGCCCCCAGCGGATCATCTGGCTGTAGATCCAAAGTGCGTGGCTCGGCCTCGGATAGTTGGCGAAGCCGGAATGAAACTGGAAATAATGCGGAATGACGCGCCGGTTGCTGTTGGCATCGAGGCTGAATTCGCCGGCGAGCACACGGCGGATGATATCGACCGGGGCGGCGATGTAACGGGGATCGGCAAGCGCCGCCGCCAGCGCGTCGTGATTCTCCGACCGGTCGCACCAGCGGGCGGCCGCATCGAGCGCCACGATCAGCCTGGAAACGGTTTCCGGATTGCTTTCCGCCCAGTCCGGCCGCATGCCGATCACCTTTTCCGGAGCTGAAGGCCAGATATCCTGTTTGGCGGCGACGATACGCCCGAGGCCCCGCTCCGAGGCAACCATGTTCCACGGGGCGCCGACGCAGAACCCGTCGATCGCGCCGGCTGCCAGCGCATCCGACGTCATGGGTGGCGGCACGACGACAAGCTTGACGTCCTTATCGGGATCGATGCCGCCGGCTGCCAGCCAGTATCGGAATTCATAATTGTGGGAGGAGAAGGGATAAGTAACTCCGAAGGTCGGCATCGGCTCTCCGCGCGCCGTCATTGCCGCCAATACCTTTGCCAGCGCACGGGCATTGTCGAGCGCGCTTGCTGTTTCCGCCAATCCGGCGTCATCCCGCATGCGGGCGAACAGCCGCGCCGACAACGTGATTGCGTTGCCCCCGCGGCCCAGTGAGAACGGGGTGATCGTCGGCGAGGGGTTGGAGCCGAGGCCGAGCATGGAGGCTACGGGCATCGGCGACAGCATATGGGCGATATCGAACTGACGAAATGCGAGGCGATCGCGCATGTTTGCCCAGGAGACGTCCTTGACGAGGTCGAGCGTCAGGCCCTCCCTCTGGGCAAAACCGAATTCGGCTGCGGCAATCAACACCGATGCATCGACAAGCGGAATGAATCCCGCTCGCAACACCTTCGGTCCTTCGGTTTTCCCACGCAGTGGCAAGGGCAGCCCGTCGCCGCTGAATTTGGCGGTATTTGTCATCATGTCCACTCCGGTTTCCTCCGGATATTCGCCAGTTCCGCCATCACATCAGAAGTCCCGCGGCGGTCACGACGCTCTGGGCGATTTCCGACATCTTCTTTTTTTCGTTCATCGCCGTCTGGCGCAGCAGGGCGAAGGCCTCCTCTTCGGACAGGCCTCGCATCTTCATGAGTATTCCTTTGGCGCGTTCGATGAGCTTGCGTTCCTCAAGCGCCGAGCGGGCATCTGCAAGTTCCCGCTGAAGCCGGCTGAAGGCGTTGAAGCGGCTGACCGCCATGTCGAGGATCGGTTTGACGCGTTCCTTCTTCAGTCCGTCGACGATATAGGCCGAGACGCCGGCATCGACGGCAGCCTCGATCGAGGCCGTATCGGAGCGATCGACGAACATGGCGATCGGGCGGCTGACCGTGCGCGTCAGCTGGAACAGATGTTCCATCATGTCGCGGTTGGGATTCTCGATATCGATGATAATCACGTCGGGCATTAGCGTTTCGATCGTTCGCGCGATGCCGTTGACTTCATGCACGACGGTGACGCGCGCATGCCCTGCCTCGCGCAGTCCTTCCTCGATGATGGAGGCGCGTATGGCATTTTCGTCGATCACCAGAATTGTCAGATCGCGATGCGTCATTCGTATAGTTATGACGCGCTGCAACAATATTGCAAGTGTTCGCCTGAAAAATGTGCGATAGCGTATGTGCATAAAAATTAATCAGACTGCCGTGCTTTCGCGCGGAATCAAGGCATAGCCCAAGTCGATCTGCCCCCCTTTAAAGACGGCGGAGGACGTTAGGGCGGCGAGCACCTTTTCAGCGGCCAGTTTTCCGGTTTCGAAACGCCGGGTCACGACCGAAGAGAGGGAAGGCGCGGCGCAGGCGGCGAATTCCAGATCGTGAAATCCCATGATCGCTATGTCATCCGGCACGCGTATGCCGCGTTTGCGGCACTCCTGCATCGCGCCGAGGGCCAGATTGTCATCCGTGCAGAAGATCGCCTCCGGAATTTCGCCATGGTCACACGTGATGGCGAAGAGATCGGAGCCGAGCGCGACCGAGCTGTGGCGCGGCTTCTCGGCGATGATCTGGAGGCTCGGCAGATCTGCCTGTTGCATCGCCAGTCGGTAGCCGTCGAAACGGGACTGGGCGCGGTGGTCGAGATTGCCGGTCAGGAAGGCAATCCGGCGGAAGCCACGTTCGATCAGATGCCGGGCGGCGGTTTGTCCGGCCTGCTCTTGGGACATGCCGATATTGAGATCAATGGGATCCGCTGAAAGCTCGAAGGTCTCGACCACGGGGAGATGTGCTTGAGCAAGAAGCTGCCGCGATAGAAGCGTGTGATGCGTGCCGGTGATGATAATCGCCTCCACCCTCTGTCCGAGAAGAGCCTTGATGGCGTTTTCCTCCTCGATCTCGGAATAGCGGCTGTTGACGACGATGAGCTGGAATCCTGCGGCGACGAGAACGTCGTGAAGCGCGAACAGATATTCTGCGAAGATCACGTTGTATAGGGTCGGAACAATCACGCCGATCGCATGCGTGCGCGAGGAGGCAAGGCGGCTTGCCGCTATATTCGGAATGTAGCCGAGTTCCTTGACGGCGGCATCGACGCGCAGCCGCAGGGCAGGCGAGACCGCATTGGGCTTGCGCAGTGCTCTTGAAACCGTGATCGGGCTGACCCCGGCGAGATTGGCAACGTCATCAAGGGTTATTCGCCGCATCATGTTCTGCCGCTCGTTTAGAGAGATCGGTTGCATATTTTTCAACAATAAGAATCTGCCAAAACTATAGTTGACAGCGCTAGCAAATGCGATTTGACAGCGCTGTCAACTATGTTAATTTGAAATTGTACCGGAAAATAGGGATGGAATCTTTCCGGGCCAAATATGCACATCAAAAGCATTAGAAGAGGCGGCTAAGTCCGCCTGAGGAGGAGAACATTCATGCATAAGGTGGAGAAAGCTAAATTCGCCCGTATCGCGGCGTTTTCGGTGTCGGCATTTGCCTTGCTGTGTGGCGCGGCCAGCGCGGAACCGAAGGTCGTGTCCGGCCCGGCCGCCGACCCCGGCTGCATGGTGCCGTGGGCAGCGGACACACAATTCTTGCAATATCCGAAGAAGGAAGGTCCCTATCGTATCGCACTGGCCAACGGCTACATCGCCAATACTTGGCGTATTCAGATGGTCCAGACGGCTAAGGCCTATGCCGCTCAACCCGATGTCGCCGCCAAGCTCAAAGAATTTAAGGTTGTTTCGACGGGCGAGGACGTGCCGGCCCAGATTTCAGCCATCAACAACTTCATTGATGCCGGTTATGACGCCATTGTGGTCAATGCGCAGAATCCCACCGCCTTCGGCCCGGTGATTAAGCGCGCTAAGCAGGCCGGTGTTATACTCGTCGCCTTCGACAATATCCTCGACACCAAGGACGCGATCAACGTCAACGTCGATCAGAAGGGGCTAGGCGTCCTCTGGGCCGACTGGCTGATCAAACATCTTCCGAACGGCGGCAAGGTGCTTGAGGTGCGCGGCGTCGCCGGCACCTCGGTCGATACGGATCGTCACAATGGTATTCACGAAACCCTGGACGCCTCCGGCAAGAAATTCACGGTCACTGAAGTGGTCGGAAAATGGGACGACGGCGTTGCTCAGAAAGCGACTGCCGATGCGATCGCCACCAACGGTCCGTTCGACGGTATCACCGCCCAGGGCGGCGATACCGGCGTCGTGCAGGCGATGATCGATGCAAAACATCCCTTTGTGCCATTCGGCGGTGAGACGGAAAACGGCTTTCGCAAATTCTGCGCCGCCCATGCCGCCGATGGTTTGAAATGTTCGTCCGCCGGAACGGGACCGGCCCAGGTTGCGGTTGCCATCAAGACCGCGATCGCAGCGCTTGAGGGGCAGGTCGTGCCGCAGGCCATCAAGCTCCCGACAGCGCTGGTTTCTGACCCGGATTTCAAAGAGGGTCAGGATTATTATCCAACCCAATCCGACAACTTCTTCGTCGGCAACTCTTTCCCGACCTGCGGCATTAATTTCACGGCCCAGGAAATCATGGGACAGTCGAAAGAGAACCAATAGCAGCCTTCCGCGGATTTGATTGCGGGTGTTCGCACCCGCAATCTTGGCCGTGACAGAGCAAACGGAGGCTGGATGCATGACTTTGTCCGAACCGATTTTCCGCATGGAAGGCATATCGAAGCGTTATGGCGGAGCCGTCGCGCTTAAGGATGCCGACATCGCCATTCGGCCAGGGGCGATTCATGCCGTCCTTGGCGAGAACGGCGCCGGCAAGTCCACACTGATCAAGATCATGGCGGGCGTCGTGGCGCCGGATGAAGGGCGCATGCTGCTTGATGGGAAGGAGATTACCTTTGCCTCACCTGCAGCGGCCAATGCAGCCGGCATCGTCTGCGTCTTCCAGGAGCTGTCGCTCATTCCCGATCTCTCGGTCGCCGACAACATCGCCATCAGCCACCCGCCGCAGAGGTTCGGCATGATAGACCGGCGCGCCCAGCGGCGGATCGCTGAGGAAGCGCTCGCCCGCGCCGGCGCGTCCGACATCCATCCCTCGGTTTTGGTCAAAGACCTGCCGTTGTCTCGACGACAGATGGTAGAGATTGCCAAGGCCCTTGCCCGCAAGCCGCGACTGATGATCCTGGATGAGGCAACATCGGCGCTGACGCAAGCGGATGTCGAGAAAGTGTTTGCCGTGCTCAAGCGCCTGCGCGCCGAAGGGATGGCGCTAATCTACATCTCTCACCGCATGCACGAAATCGCCCAACTGGCCGATGACTGCACGGTCTTCCGCAACGGCCGTAGCATCGAATCCTACCCGGCGGGCACCAAGAGGGACCAGCAGGTAGTCGAACTGATGATCGGTCGTGAATACACCAACGTCTTCCCGCCGAAGCCCGCGCATCGACCGGAGAAAAAACCGATCCTTTCCTGCCGCGATCTTTCCTGGGGTGATCGGCTCTCCGGCATCACTTTCGACATCCGGCCGGGCGAGATCATCGGCCTCGGCGGACTGGACGGGCAGGGGCAGCGCGATTTGCTGCTGGCCTTCTTCGGCGTGCTGCGTGACTTGAAAGGGGAGATCGCGATCGACGGCATCCCGGTCAGACTGAAGAGTCCCCGTCATGCCAAGTCTGACGGCATATCCATGGCGTTGATCCCCGAGGACAGGAAGACCGAAGGGTTGATGCTGCCGATGACCGTGCGCGAGAACCTCTCGATTGCAGCTCTCGACCGGGTTTCGCGGAATGGCGTCATCGATCGACCAGCCGAGCGTCGCGAAATCGACGACCTGTTCAAGCTTTTGGCAATCAAGGCTGCGACGATCGACATGCCCGTTGCAGGCCTCTCCGGCGGTAACCAGCAGAAGGTGGTCATTGCCAAATGGCTGATGAACCGGCCGCGCATCATCCTTCTCAACGATCCGACGCGCGGCATAGACGTCGGCACCAAGCAGGAAATCTATCTGCTGCTGCGCAAGCTTGCGGATGCCGGAGCGGCGATCATCTTCTACTCCACCGACTATGACGAACTGATCGGCTGCTGCGACCGGGTACTCGTCATGTATGATGGAAGCATTGTCCGCGAGCTCGAAGGCGCCGATATCAACGAGCATGAGCTGATCGGCGCCGCGCTCAATATCGGCGGCGACCACGCACAACAGAGGGCAGCGCCATGACCAGACTGGCTTTCGGCGAACGACGGTTTTGGTATGCGCAACAGAAGGGGACGTTGTTTGCCGCACTGCTCTTCGTCGCCATGTTCGCCCTCTACGTTTCGAACCACCCGGCGGGTTTTACCACCAACGTTGTGCAGACGGCATCGAACAAGGCGACGCTGCTTGCCTTTGTTGCGATGGCCCAGTGCCTGGTTGTCATCACCGCCGGCATTGACCTTTCGGCCGGCATGGTATTGGTCCTCTGCAATTGCCTTGCCTCTTGGCTGGTCGTCGGAACGCCGCTTGAGACGGCGGCGGGCGTCGTCGTGGTGCTGCTTGCCGGCCTCGGCTGCGGCATGCTGAACGGGCTCATAATTATCTTCGGCCGGCTGCAGCCGATCGTCACGACGATTGCGACTAGCGCGATTTTCTACGGCTTAGCGCTATTGCTGCGGCCGACTCCGGGAGGCTCAGTCAACGAGGATCTAGCCGATGCGTTTACCTCGAAGCTTTTCGGGGTCGTTCCGGCAAGCCTCACCGTCCTTCTCGCAGTTATCATCGTCATCTGGATACCGTTCAGCCGCTCGACCATAGGCAGGGCAGCCTATGCCGTCGGTTCGGCCGAGAATGCCGCCTTCATGTCGGCGATGCCGGTCAAGCGGGCAAAACTTGCCGCCTATGCCTTGGCCGGACTTCTTTCGGCGATCGGCGGGCTCTATCTCACCTTCTTCTCCTATACCGGCGAAGCGGCTCTGGCGAGTGGCAATGCCTACACACTCTATTCGATTGCGGCGGTGGTGCTCGGCGGCGTTTCCCTCGCGGGCGGCAAGGGAAGTGCTGTCGGCGCCGTTTTCGGAGCTTTGGCATTTCGAACGATCGGCGACCTGCTGTTCGTCTTCGATTTCGATCCGCTTTGGCAGCCGCTATTCCAGGGCGTCGTGTTGATGCTGGCGATCAGCATCGGCTGCATCGGCCTTTCGAGAGTCCGCAATCGGCTGGAGTGGTTTCAATGAGCGAGGAAACAACCTTGCGGCAGCTTCGAGTGCCGGCACGGCTGCGTGGCGTCGATCCGGCGGTGGCAACCGCTTTCGGATGCATCATCCTGCTTCTGCTCGCCGGATCGATTTACTCGCGAAATTTCTTGTCGCCCGAGTATCTCCTGCAGCAGCTGAAGGTCGCCTCCTTCCTCGGGGTCATCGCCACCGGCATGATGGCGGTAATCTTGCTCGGCCAGATCGACCTTTCTGTGCCATGGGTGATAACGACAGGCGCAATGATGGCCTGCGCCGCGACGTCATATGGAGCGACCGGTTCGGTTCTGGCGATCCCCTTCGGCATTTTCTGCGGTTGCGCGATCGGTCTCGTCAATGGCTTGGCCGTCGGCTATCTTCGCATTCCCTCGATGATCATCACGTTGGCCAGCAATGCTGTCGCGCAAGGGCTGATGGTCGTTTACACCGGCGGCTTTTCCCCGCAGGATTCCGCCTCGCCGGCCATGCGATTCCTTGCGGCCGGATACACGGTTCCTGGGCTGCCGAACGGTGTTCTGGTCTGGTTCTTGATCGGTCTCCTTGCGGTTTTTATGCTGACGCGCACAACCTTCGGTCGATCGCTTTACGCTATCGGAAACCGCGAGCGCGCTGCTTATATGTCCGGGATCGACACACGCCGTATCACACTTCTCGCCTTTGTCATGTCAGGCGGCCTCAGTGCGCTCGGCGGGGTTCTGTTGGCGGGTTATGCATCGAAGGCGTCGCAATCCATGGGCGACGCTTATCTGTTGCCCTCGATTGCAGCCGTCGTCCTCGGGGGTACTCACGTGCTCGGCGGCAAAGGGTCGTACCTCGGGACGGTTGCCGGCGTTATCTTGATCACGCTGCTGCAATCGATTCTTTCCGTGATGCAAATCGAGGAAGCGGGCCGCCAACTCATTTACGGCGCGGTCATCATCAGCATGCTTCTGCTTTACGGCCGCCAGCGGCCGGCCTGACGGGCATAGTCGTGCCGAACTGCAGAGAGCACCGCATCCGGCGCAGGTATTGGCGGTCGGTTCTCCACCGACGGAAAAGCAATCGCGTTTTTCATGGTGCGACCTGCGGGAAAAATAATGCCGGCGCAAGCTGTAAATCGAAAGAGCGTGCCTTCGGTTCTCGTGGTATATAGCTTAAGGAGATGCGCGGAAGACCTTGGGATGGAAGGTTTTCTGCCCGCAGTTGCTGGGATCTGAACATTTGCAATCCACGACATCTCCAGCAGGCAGCGTTCATGACCGCGATCCGAGATAATAATACCCCAACACTGGCTTTGGAGGGCCGACCATGAGCTTACGTATCAACGATATTGCCCCCGATTTTACCGCCGACACCACACAGGGACCGATCAGCTTCCATGATTGGATCGGCAACGGCTGGGCGGTGCTGTTCTCGCACCCGAAGAATTTCACGCCTGTCTGCACGACGGAGCTCGGCGCCATGGCCGGACTCGCCGACGAATTTGCCAAACGCGGCGTCAAGATCATCGGCATTTCCGTCGATCCGGTCGAAAGCCATGCCAAGTGGAAGGGCGACATCAAGACCGCAACCGGCTTTGATGTCGATTACCCCTTGATCGGCGACAAGGATCTGAAGGTCGCCAAACTCTATGACATGCTGCCGGCCGGTGCCGGCGACAGCTCCGAAGGCCGCACGCCTGCCGACAATGCGACGGTGCGCTCGGTCTTCATCATCGGCCCGGACAAGAAGATCAAGCTGATCCTGACCTATCCGATGACGACGGGCCGCAATTTCAATGAGATCCTGCGCGCCATCGACTCCATCCAGCTGACGGCCAAGCACCAGGTGGCGACGCCGGCAAACTGGAATCAGGGCGAAGATGTCATCATCACCGCTGCCGTTTCCAATGACGATGCGATCGCGCGCTTCGGCTCCTTCGATACGGTCCTGCCCTATCTCAGGAAGACGAAGCAGCCGTCCGTCTGAACACGGCTTTCAAGTCTGTTCCCGAAGCCGCCGCGGCCATTGCCCGGCGGCTTTTTTCATGCTCGCATCGCGAAATGGGAAGCTTCGCGCCCTGATCGATGTTATCTAGCATGAGCGTCGCGATGGAAGTTAACCTGCTGAGATCCGATGATAGGGCGAAAGCGTCAGTCTGGCATTTTGAGGAGTTCGGCGAAGGCCCTGCTTTCGCTTTGTTTTCTGTTTTCCGGCGTCGATACGCCGAAAGCTCAGCCGGAAGAGAGTGCTGCCGAGCCAGCCTGTCTCTATTCGGGACCCTCGGCCTCGGGATCGGGCGAGAGGCTCTGCATCCGCAAGGATAGTTTCAATCGTGACCTTTGCATCGCGATCGAGCATTTCGCCGAGGCCAATCGGTTGCCGCCGGCTTATTTCGCCCGACTCATCTGGCGGGAAAGCACCTTTCGCCCCGACGCAGTCAGCATCAAGGGCGCGCAGGGCATTGCGCAGTTCATGCCTGGAACGGCGAAACTTCGCGGCCTCGACGACAGCTATCAGGCGCTGGAAGCCTTGAGGAAATCGGCGCAATATCTCGATGAATTGCGAAATCGTTTTGGCAATCTCGGCCTTGCCGCGGCCGCCTACAACGCCGGCGAAAAAGGTCTTGCGACTTACCTTACATCAGGCAGGTTACCCTACGAGACGCGCGGCTACGTGATGGCGATCACCGCGCACACGATCGAGGAGTGGAAGGACAATCCGCCTGAGAATGCGGCCGCCCCGCTCGACAAGGACAGACCCTTCCGTGACGGCTGCGTGGCGCTGGCCGAAAGCCGGATATTGAAGGACACGCCTTGGCGTCAGGAGGGCATTTGGGCTCCCTGGGGCGTCCAGCTGGCGGCGAATGCCGATGCCGCCGTGGCGCGGCGCATGTTTCGCGACGCCGTGCTGGATCTGCCTGCGCCATTGAACGCGGAGCAGCCCCTGATCCTGCGTCAGCGCGATCGCAGCTTCGGATTTCGACCGCGTTATGCCGCCCGCATCGCCCGGCAGACACGAATGGAGGCCAACGACGTCTGCAATCAGATCCGCAAGCACGGCGGCACCTGCCTCGTTTTCAGGAACCAATAGAAGGCCTGCTCCATTCGCGACGAAAAGTCTGCTTGCACGATCGCTGGACGGCGCAGCATAGTCGCAGCGGATCATGCCATCGGGAGGGAAGACAATGCGCGTTTTGGTCATTGGGGCAACGGGCCATGTCGGAACCTATCTCATTCCTCGTCTGGTGGAGGCGGGTCACGACGTCGTCACCATCAGCCGCGGCGCGGCAAGGCCTTATACGGCAAACCGCGCTTGGGCCTCCGTCGATCAGCGACAGATGGACCGGGTAGAGATGGAGCGGACCGGCGAATTCGGTCCGGCCGTCCGGGCCTTGAACGCCGATATCGTCATCGATATGATCTGCTTCACGCTGGAAAGCGCCGAGCAGCTGGTGACGGCGCTGTCAGGGCATGTCGGCCATTTCCTACATACCGGCACGATTTGGACACATGGATATTCGGTGGCCGTGCCGACACGGGAGGAAGCGCCGAAGTCTCCGTTCGGTGACTATGGCATTCAAAAGGCGGCGATCGAAAACTATCTGCTGCAGCAGGCAAGACTTCGGGGTTTTCCGGCGACCGTCATTCATCCCGGCCACATTGTCGGCCCCGGATGGGCGCCGCTCAATCCGGCCGGCAATTTCAATCTGCAGGTCTTTTCGACCCTTGCCCGCGGAGAGGCTCTGGCGCTGCCCAATTTCGGTCTGGAGACCGTTCATCATGTCCATGCCGACGACGTGGCGGCGATGTTCATGGACGCGATCGCCAATCGGAATGCATCGATCGGCGAAAGTTTCCATGCAGTATCGGAGCAGGCCGTGACGCTTCGCGGCTACGCCGAATTCATGTCGCGGTGGTTTGGGCAGGACCCGAAGCTCACCTTCGCACCATTCGACGCCTGGGCGGAAGGCCAGACGGCCGAGGACGCGGAGGCGACATGGGAGCACATCGCCCGCAGTCCGAACTGCTCGATTGCCAAAGCCCGGCGCCTGTTGGGCTACACCCCGAGGTATACGTCTCTGCAGGCGGTGCAGGAATCGGTCGGCTGGCTGGTCGGGCAGGGACGGATCAAGACCTGATCGCCGGTTAGTCGTCTCTAACGGATGAGGATCGCCCTGAAATCGTTGACGTTGGTTCCGGTCGGACCGGTCTCGAAGAGATCGCCGATAGCCTTGAACGCCGAGTAGCTGTCATTGCCGTCGAGCAGCCGGCGCGGATCGAGCCCGGCGGCGCGCAGACGCTTCACCGTGCCGTCATCGGCAAAGGCGCCGGCATTGTCTTCCGAGCCGTCGATCCCGTCGGTGTCGGCAGCCAGCACAGCAATGCCGTCTTGCCCATCGATTGCAAGCGCCATGGCAAGGGTGAATTCGCCATTGCGCCCGCCCTTGCCGCCTTTGGCTTTCAGCGTCACCGTCGTCTCGCCGCCGGACAGGAGGACGACCGGCTTCGAGAATGGCCTGTTCCGCCCGAGGACCTCGCGGGCGATGGCCGCATGCACCAGCGCCACGTCACGCGATTCGCCTTCGATGGCATCCGAAAGGATTGCCGGCGTGACCCCTTGTGATTCCGCCTCAGCGGCGGCGGCCGCCAGCGAAACGCCGGCAGAGGCGATGATGTGATGCTCGTGCCGCAGGAATACCGGATCGTCCGGCCGCGGTGCATCTGCCTTTGGCGAGTTCAGATGGTCGAGCGCGGCCTGCGGCAGCTGCAATCCATACTGCCTGATGATCTCCAGCGCTTCGTGCCGTGTTGAACCGTCGGGCACCGTCGGCCCGGAGGCGACGTGGGCCGGGTTGTCGCCGGGAATATCCGAAACGATCAGGCTGACGACTCTCGCTTTCGTCGCTGCCGCCAGTCTTCCGCCCTTGATGGTGGAGAGATGCTTGCGCACCACATTCATCGCCGAGATCGGCGCGCCCGACGCAAGCAGCATTTCGTTGAGCGCAATTTCGTCTTCGAGCGTCAATCCTTCCGGCGGGGCGGGCAGCAGTGCCGAGCCGCCGCCGCAGATCAGCGCGATCACGAGATCGTCTTCCGTCAGCCGGTTCACCGTTTCCATCAACCGTCTGGCGGCAGCGAACCCAGCAGCGTCGGGCACCGGATGGGCTGCCTCGACGATTTCGGTGAAGCGCGTTTCGCAGCCATAGCCGTATCGCGTGACCACCAACCCCTCAATCGGTCCGGCCCATGCGCTTTCGAGCGCCCGCGCCATCTGCGCCGCGCCCTTGCCGGCGCCAATCACGACGGTTCTTCCTTTCGGTTTCTCCGGCAGGTGCGATTTGATGCCGGTCAGCGGATCGGCCGCGCGAACTGCCGCGTCGAACAGGCTTTTCAGGAAATCGCGGGGGGCGGTTATGGTCATCGTTGGTCTCTGCTGCCTCAAGGTGTCGATTGTGACCGAGACTGTCGGCGTATCGGCGTGGCGGCGTCAAGGCCGAAGATGCGGTGATCTGACGGCCGTGACGCAGAGTCTCGGCATTGAAAGAGGCGAACGAATAGAAAGCATTAACCATCCTCCCGTAGACAACATATAGGATCAAAGGAAACCTGTATTCGATGGCCACTGAAACGACCTGCCGCCCCGCCGCCACCTCTCACGAAGGCAAGGTTATTGCCTTTCCCTCCGCAACCGGAACTGCCAATATCGAGCGGTGCGCCCGGGAACTCGGCCGCCGGCATGGCGCGGACGCAGTCGAATTCTGGAAGGCCGAGTGCCGCAGGCTTGCCGATCAGCTTCTGGCCGCGGGAATGCCGGAGAGCCTTGTCGGTCAGCGGGTGATGGAGTTTCAACAAGATGTCCAGATCGAACTGGTCCTCAGCCACCAGAAGCAGGCCGTTGCCAAATCACAGAAACGCTGATTCATCGGGTTTGATCCGACGCGTCTGACCACCAATCTCATGCATTGAGCATGCCGTCCGGATCGACCTCGACGGCATGAGGAACTTCCGCCCGGATGTGGAGTTGATGTTGTCGATTGACAGCATTGATGCTGCGGGAGCCTTCTCGAATGTCGAACAAATCCAACTTCTTCTCTTCCTTCGCAACCGCCGTCGCCGAGCTGTCGGGAAGGCCGTTCACCTTTATCGCAGCTCTGATGCTCGTCCTCGTTTGGGCAGTGTCCGGGCCATATTTCGATTATTCCGAAACGTGGCAGCTCGTGATCAACACGACGACCACCATCATCACCTTTCTGATGGTGTTTGTGTTGCAGAACAGCCAGAACCGTGACGGAAAGGCTTTGCAGGCCAAGCTTGACGAGCTCATTCTGACGAGTCAGGCCGCCAATAAATTTGTCGGCATCGAAAAGCTCGACGAGGGCGAGCTCAGGGAAATGAGCAAGACGCTTGCAGAAAAGGCCGAAAGCGTCGAGGAGAAGGCGGATGAGAAATCGGACGAGAAATCCGGCGCAGAGGCAACGTCCGGTTAGAGGCGCCCATCTCCTCACACTCGCTTCGCCGAAATCTGGTCTTGATGTTGCTGCCGCATCTCTTCAATGGCGTCGGCATCTTTCTTCTCGGCCGCGATCCAATGGTTTCCTGCCTCGCTTGATCGGATCAGTTCGTCGAGCTTGGCATGGAGTGCCTTCATGTCCCGATTTTGGGAGTGCTGCAGCAGCAGCAAAATAAGGAATGTGACGAGCGTGCCCACCATGTTGGTCAGCAGAAACCACTGCCGGGGAAAGGAAAATCTTAAACCGACTGCCGTCCATAGAGTTATGAACCCAATCAGCGCGACAGGAACCACACGGTGCCCTGCCCATGAAACGGCGAGGTCGGAAATCAGTCGAAAGCGCCAGCGCATATGGCTCTCCACAGTCCCATAAAGGAAGATGGAGCAGATCGTGGCCGTTTCCATCACCAGGCATGTCGCGATTATTCAGATGCGCTTTGGCGTTTCACGTCTTCATACGCTCCTCTACCGGCTTTAGCGTGGCGTGCGTGCTTTTCGTCAGGCTGACTGCCGAGCCGAGGACTGGGGCGCGCCGTTGAGACCGCGCCCCCCTCAGTTAGAGGCGGGATGTGACGACGAGATCTTCCTCTGCGTCGCGTTGCGATCCTCCCAGAGCCGCAGCCGCAGCGGCTATGAAGGCGCCAACCAGAAGCGACAAGGATCCCAGCAATGCCGTGGTCGAGGCGGCTTTTCGTGCCTCGTCGGCAGCCTTCTGCGTGGCGGCCTTAGCGTCGTCGATACGCTTCAGCACCGCATCCACGCGGGCGCGTGCATCGGCTTCGGAGAGACCGGTCCGCGCAGAGACGATGGTGGCAAGATAGGCCTTGTCCTCATCTGGAACTTGCCCTTCGGCAGCGCCTTTGAGGAGGATGCGGGAGACTTCCGACGTTGCCGCAGCATCGTTGGATGTCGCTGCCGCACGCGCCTGGTCAGGGCGTAGCAATGCGTCGGTAAAATAGGCGGTGGAAAGATCCAGCGGCGAGGTTGACGACGTTGCTGCTGCCGTACCGGCGGCCGCGGCGGTCGAGCCTACGGCTTGCGCGGCCGATCCTACCGCCTGTGCACCGGCGCCGGCGAGCGACGTCAGCGACGACGCAAGAAATCCGGCGACGAAGATGGTTGCCAGAGCCCAGCTTAGGAAACCATGCGCGGTGTCGCGGAAGAAAACCTCGTCGGTGTGGACGGCGGCCCATTTTGTGCGCAAGCGGCCGGTTACATAGCCTCCGAGCGCGGAGGAGAGCCATTGCACGAGAACGAGCCAGATCGCCGCTGTGATGCCGAGCGTGCCGAGCGAACTGCTTTGTCCCGACCAGGGCGACACCATCGTCAGTCCAAGGCCGGATCCCAGAAGAAGAAGGATGAGGGTTACTCCGATGGCGGCGGCCGCGCCACCGAAGATGGGTCCCCATGTCATGGCGGATTTAGAGGATTCGACCGGAGTGGCAACCTCTCCGGAACCTGTCATTGAAACCGACATGATCCGTTCCTATCGCATAAACAGAGCCAGAAGAATGATGATCGGCAGTGGAACACCAAGCAGCCAAAGTAGAATACCGCGACCCATGAGAGACCTCCTGTCAAAGGCGACGTTACGTGGTTGATGCCACACAACTTTTAACGATGGCGTTTTGTTCCCGCCGGTGGAAGCGGTCGGTTTGAAGCGCGCGGTTGCCTGTCAATCGCGCGGCAGCATTTGAAGGAGCAGCAGATTGCCGGAGCGGTTGCCGCATCCTTGGCATTGAAGGCGTTTGCCAAGACTGGCGAGAGACAGGTTCTGGCCGCAGCGCCGGGCAATATTCCGCCGCTCGATAAGCATCTGGCGGCGACATGCGTGGCAACGGGCATACATGACGAACCACTCCGGCAACGTCGCCAATGTTGCCTTTTCGATTTCGACGGAGTGGCGATCAGGAGGCGCGAGGCCGATACCGCGACGATGTCTCATGGCCTTTCAACGGTCGTTGTCCGTTCACAGGCCATGCCGCGGCTCACGCCTTTATCTCTCAGGGCGAGCTGAAGTCGGAGGTGACGGCAATCCAGCAGCAGCGTTGTAATGGCGGCACGGACGTCCCCTTGGTGAAAAGCGACAACTGCGTCGACTTCTCCTCTCAACGTTTCTTCTGCTAATTTCTCGGCTGCCTGCGGACGCACGACCTCGATCTCCTTCAGAGCTTCCAATCCTATTTTCATTTGCGCCCTACCGATGTTCCTATTATGTTCTCATCCACCTTCGAGTCAAGAATGAAGGCGTTTCCGCCGTTCGTTCGGTCATCGGCCGAGGCGGTGAGCGACGCAGGGACGTTCCTGTACGTTTTCGAACTGAAACAATCTCTAGAGGCTTTTGTTTGCTGCCTATCGGCAATGAAGCAGCGAGGAGATATCCAATGCTTCTGAGAATGATGGCAGTAGCAGCAATCACGATTGGCCTGGCAACGTCGGCAATGGCGCAATCAGGTGGAGGCTCGGGATCGGGCAGCGGCAGCGGCGGCGGAGCCTCAGGTTCCGGGAGCGGCACCATGTCTGGTTCGGACGCCAGCGGTTCCGGCAACACGAACTCCAGCGGTGCCGGCGCAAATACGACTGTCGGCGCCGGTGCGACCGGTGCGAACGGATCCGGCGGCGATCCGAACGACTGTCAGCGCCAGCAGGCCGGCGGCACCGGCAACCCGGCTCCCACCTCCGGCAATAGCTCGACACAACCTGATGCGGCAAATGCATGCCGCTGAAAGCTCGAGCCGCTTCGTCAACTTGCCCCGGAAGTCAGTATCGCTTCCGGGGCGCCATATGCGTTGTGCTATCTTTCAATACCGCGAGGATGGCCGACGATATGAACGTATTGCACGCATAATTTTTAACGACCCGCACGAATTTTCGCGGCTGAAGCTGACGTCCGTTGAGAGTTGCGCCTATATCTTCAGCCGCAGAGTGATTTCGGAGGAGTTCCGGAAATGCTCCCGTGGTTCTGGAAGAAGGGACTCTCGCTTACCGAGCGCAGCGGAAATGGGAGAAGTATTCATGAACAGATTTCGAGCATTCTTAGCGGCCGGAGCAATTGGCCTGTCGGTCATTGCCTCAGCTTGCTCGACGCCGCCAAATTCATATGGCTCGGCATCGGGATACCAGCCTGGCGATTCCATGAACCCGGCCTGCGCCGACGGCTTCCGGCCCGGCGACGGCCGTTCGTGCAGCTATTAGAGAGGGAGCCGCTTCAAATCCGATGTCTGGGGTCGGACGACCAAAATTGCGAGAACAAAGCGCTCGATCCGACATGCTGAACACCCAATCGGAGCCTCCAGCCGCTCGAGGCGGAGTCTTGCCACTCGCTGCCCGTACGAAGAATGTTGATTCTGTACTGGCTGGCCGCCTGCCGAAGCGGAACCCTTATCGCTCATCTCCGTTCCTCTTTCCTACGACAGGAGGAATGAGCCATGGATTGGAACCGCGTCGAAGGCAATTGGAAGCAGATGAAAGGCAAGGTCAAGGAGCAGTGGGGCAAGCTGACCGACGACGATCTTGACGTCATCAACGGTAAGCGCGATCAGCTCGAAGGCAAGATCCAGGAGCGCTACGGCTACGAGAAAGACCGTACCCGGCGAGACATTGACGACTGGTATAATCGCCAGACCTGGTAAGTCGCATTATCGGAGCACGGATCGGTAACTCGGCACGCCCAAATTAATGGGCGTGCCATTTTCACATCTTATCGACCTTATGCCGGCGGTCAGGCAGCAGCGCCGGGCGCGCTCCCTCGATAACCGGTCGCCGCCGGCTGACTGCCCGTGTGCGCTTGCTCTGAACACCGATGGCCGGCTCGAGCACCACCCGCGGCCAAACCAGCGGTGCGTCGTCTGGTGTTTTTGTGAGCGGGCCGTCGTTCATCGGAGGTTAATGCTTGTTAACCCAGAATCGCAGCTTGAAAGGATGCGCCGATGAAGATGCTTTTTTCCTCGCTTGCAGCCATTGTCTTGTCTGCATCTTTCGCCCTGCCGCTTAACGCCGCGCCGATCGTCGTGCCGAAAGCGGTAGCTATACACACCGCCGACGTCGAGCAGGTCGAACACCGTCGCCACGGAAATGGTCATGCGTATGGCCACTGGAAGAAACACCGGTACGCTTACCGCGACTGCCGGTATTACGGCTCGTGCTATCGTCCGCGTTATTACGGCTACCGCGACTATCACGGCTATCGCGACTATTATGGCTATCGCGACGATTACCCCTATCCCCGTCGGTCAGGTGTGACCGTTTATTTTGACTTTTAGTCGGCAGCACTAACGGCAACTGCCCTCGGCATGAAAACATGCAGTAGGGTGACCTGCGCCGATGCCTGTCTGGATCTGCCCAGCTGCGGTGCGAGGGAGTGAAGGTCTCGGACAGGGAAGGGAGCTATCAGCAGTAGCCACTGAACTGTCGCAAAAGAGAAGGATCGGGCGAATGCCAGCGCCGACCCTTCTTTTGCATTAGCACGGCCCAGTACATCCGTGGTTACCAGCAAAAGCTTCAGATAGACCGAATCCACGCGCCTTGGGAACTTTCGCAAGGTTCAGGCGGGTGCGGATTTAGGACTAGGCTAGAGGAGTGCCTTGCCGCCTACGGTCGGTGTGCCGCCAATGGCGGATTTAATGTTGGGATAAATCAGTGACAGAAAAATTATAGCCTAGGCGACGGCAACATATGACTTCAAAATTGGGTGAAAGCGGGGAAGTAAGTGCCTGCCTTCGGAATGCTCAACAAAACAGGCACTTATTTCTAGAATTGGCTCCCCGGGCCGGATTCGAACCGGCGACCTGTCGATTAACAGTCGAATGCTCTACCGCTGAGCTACCAGGGATCACTGCTTGGCGCGGTGTGAGTGGGCTAATACAAATGCTTGTCCGATTTGCCAAGCGGTTTTTTCAAAAAAATGAAATGAACTTGTATTTGGACAGTCTGCGCCCATCTCTGGGAAATGACAAATAGGAATGATCGCCAAGAGACAACGAGCAGCGAAAAGCGCAGAAGGCGGGCAGGGCGCTTCGGTATCGACCACGTAAACCACAGGCTTATGCTCGGCTCCTTCAGCATTGGCATGCCGCACTCACGCATCGGACGGATGGCAATCGGTGCGGCCCTGGTTTTCTGTGGATTGCTGGGCTTCCTGCCGGTCCTCGGTTTCTGGATGCTGCCGCTCGGCCTCCTAGTGCTTTCGCATGATCTTTCCATCGCCCGCCGGCTTCGGCGCCGGCTGGCAGTCTGGTGGCACAGGCGGCGAACGCCGGCCGGCTAACGGCGGTCGCGGGAGACGCCCTGCGGAACGTGGATCGTTTTCGGCATTGGTGGTTTATGGAGCTGAAACGCACCACGATGATCCGGGTGAGGATATGAAGCCATTTTTTATTGCAGTTTTCTCGGTAGCGGCGATGGTCTCAGCCAGATCAGCCGAGGCCCAGGCCGTCGACAGCCGGGGTTTTGACGCGAGCGGTATCTGCCGCCGCCCCGAAGGGTGCGTCATCGATCAAGGCGAAGGCTGGTATAACGGGCCTCGCAACTATCGCAATTTTAACGGCCGTAATGAGCGCGACGGCAGGAACGACCGCGGTCGGGACGATCGCCGCTACCGCTCCCTGAACAGGACCTCGCTTGAAAGCGTCGGCATCATCGTCGGCTGATCACACGGGCCCGCCGTCGAGTTCGAGCTGCATGGATCCGGATGATTGCGATTCTAATTCGATCTCAGTTCGCTTTCCTCGAAAATCCCGCCATGGCCCGAATCCAGCTCGGTTGCCATCAACACACTGCAGGCGGCAAGAAGCAGAACGAGCTTCAGTCCGTGGACGACCATCGAGACCGGTTGTCGACGGGCCGGTGAGACGCGCGATGGCGCGATATAATACCGGTAATAGAAGTGCGGATCGTTCGTTTCCAGAAGGTTCTGGTAGACATGTGGCGGAATGTTCGCATGTTTCACCGGCGCGGAACCGGCGAACTTTACGTGGAGATCCCGGGTCTCGGCATCATATGCCGCACGTCCCTGCCTTTCTTTGAGGGCAGCCCATTCCATCGCAGCTCCTATCCCTCCCACGGCGATAAGATGGCGGGCAGGCGCTCTAAGTCAAGTTGGGAATTTGTCCAAATGCCGCCGGTGGTTTTTCATGTCCCGAGTGGCAGGCAATTCACCAGGATCGGCCGGCGTCGAAATCTTCGCACTCTTCCTCTGTCATCTGGCGGTGAACAAACTTGCCGTCGACGACCTTGCGCATCACGTGGCCGGTGATCGGCATCTTCGTGTTGATGTCGATGACAGTTTCGGTAACGAGGGCGTAGCCCCACTCGTCTTCCTTGCCTCCGTTCACATAGATCCTCGAGAGGCGCTTGAGCGTGGCAAGGATTGAAAAAAAGATGTCTTTGGCAGTCCCGCCGAATGTCGCGTCGTGCATGATTTCTCCCCAGAAAATGGGGATCAACCAAATCGGTTCGCATTGCAATCGTAACTATTTGGGGTGTTGCCGAAGGGCTGGACTTTTATTGGTATGTAGTTAACCCGCTATCATCATCCAAGCGTGGAGCGGGTCACGCAGGATTTTCCGCTAACGCCTGTTCGGAATGAAAAAAGGATCACATTCAGAATGAAAGGTCTTGCGCTCATTCTAGAGCTGGTCTAAATCGCGGCCACCACACGATATTTTTCGATGTCGGTCACAGGTGAGGCCTCGTGGCGGAGTGGTGACGCAGAGGACTGCAAATCCTTGTACCCCGGTTCAATTCCGGGCGAGGCCTCCAATTTCTCCTCATCGCTGTAAAGGGTTGCGAAACCTCGCGGATTTCGAGGCGATCGCTCGGCTATTTTACGGTCAAGCGCACCCAACCCGCGTCCCCGCCTCGGATGGTCAGCGGACTCCATGCAAGCTGCGCCGGAGTGCGCTTCGGCGCTCGATCTCCTCAGGTCGTCTCACCGTCCAGCAGCCCGCAGCAAAAGATGCCGACGAGCGCTGCGACGATAAGAAAATCGAACAGCGTGAAATACTCGAAAATCGCAGACATTGGCCTGCTCCTCCTATTCACTCCGCTGCAAATTATAACATGAGGGGGCGGGGCATATCACGCTTGCGTTGCAGCGCCCTGCCTCCTGTGGCGAGAAGGAGCCGCCTGGCGGATTCTTTTCGCCGACCGTTGCCAAGCCTTGAAAGCATCCGTGGCGGAGATTAAGAGACGAGGGACAGGAACCGCTTTTCAAGAGCGAGAGGACATGATGGATTTCGAAGCAGCGCGCGCAAAGATGGTCGACACCCAAATCCGCACCACGGATGTTACCTCGCATTCCGTGCTGACGGCTTTTCTCACCGTGCCGCGCGAGGCTTTCGTGCCGGAGAAATCAAAGCTGCTGGCCTATATCGACAACGACGTCGAAATATCACCCGCCGCGCCGGGCAAGCCGGCCCGCTTCCTGATGGAGGCCTCACCGCTCGCCAAGCTGCTGCAACTGGCCACCATCGGCAAAGACGATTTCGTGCTCGAGGTCGGGTGCGGCACGGGATATACATCGGCGCTGCTGTCGATCATCGCCGGCTCGGTCATTGCTCTTGAATGCGACGAGGCGCTGGCTGCCGAAGCGAAGGCAAACCTTGCCGGCTATGGCAAGATCGAGGTCGTGACCGCTCCCCTCGAAGAAGGCTATGCCGCCGGCGCTCCCTATGATCTGATCTTCGTCAACGGCGCGGTCGAGGAGGTTCCGGCCGCTCTTCTCGGGCAGTTGCGCGATGGCGGCCGTCTGGTCACGGTCGAAGGCTATGGCAATGCCGCTCGCGCCAAGGTCTTCGTCGCCGAGCGCGGCGCCATCTCGGAAAACGTCTTCTTCAACGCTTCAGTCAAGCCACTGCCGGGTTTTGCCAAGGCGCGCGAATTCGTTTTCTGACGTCGTTCTCCCTGGTGAATTCGAGCGACGGGCGCCATTGGCGCCCGTTTCCGTCAGTGCTGCCGGAAAGCCTTCACAAACATAATTTATCCTGTTGTCGTCCCGGATGGCGGGCGGCAAACATTGGGTAACAAAACTGTGCATGGCCGCATTCATTTGATTCTCGATGATTTTTTTCGCGTCTGGGGTATTCTAAGGTCGTGGTGATTCGGATGAACGCTCCACACCGTCCGATCGTTGTGTTGGGATAACGGGGATAGATATGGCTCAGCCAAGTGTAGCGCGTGAACCGTCCATGGAAGAAATTCTGGCCTCCATCCGCCAGATCATCGAAAGCAATGAACCCGGCGCCGGCAAGGCGATTTCAGCTTCCGTGCCGCCGGTTTACGGCGCTGACGACGACGACAACGGCTCCGAAATCCACCTGACGGTGGATGACACCTATGCCGGCGTCGAGTTTCCCGAACCGGCCATGCGCTCGTCCGATCCGCGTTTCGTCGCCGCCAATTCGGCCGGCACCGCCCCTGAGACCGAAGCTCCGGCCCGCGCGTTGTCGCTTGCCGATGTCGCGGCCCGCGTGCGCGCCGCCTCCGAGCGCAGCGCCGTGCAGGCCGGTCAAGCCTTGCGCGAAATTCCGAGCGGCTTCCGCCAGCCGGAGCCGCAGCCGGCCGTCCTGCCGGAGCCGCCGCGCGCTGCAAGTCCGCAGCCGCAGCCGGCACAGCCTGTTTTTACTGCTGCCGCAGCACCCGTTTCCTCTGGTCCCGTCCGGCAGCCGCTTGAGCCGGCGCTTGCCGAAACACCGCGGGTCGCCGTCGCCGATCAAGCCGCGGCTGCCGCCGAAACTGCGCCACGGGCTTTGGAACCCGCTCCTTCATCGACCGAGCGTTTCCTGCCGAGCGTTGTCGAGGAGGTCCAGCCGGCCCTGCTTTCGGAAGATGCCGGTCTGCAGATCAGCCGCTCCTTCGAGGAGCTTGCCGCGGCGATCGACGGTGCCGAGCGTCGGTCGCTGGACGAGATTGCCGAGGACATGCTGCGCCCGATGCTGCGCGAATGGCTTGATGACAATCTGCCGACGCTGGTCGAACGGTTGGTGCGCGAGGAAATCGAGCGCGTGGCGCGCGGCCCGCGCCGCTGATCGGATTGATTTTTGCTGGAAAAGCCGCTCCGGTCTCCGGGGCGGCTTTTTTATTGACTTGGCCGTGGCCATCCTATTTACAACCCCCCATCCTCGAACCTCGAAATTGGTCAGAAAATGCTCGACAAGACCTATGATTCCGCCGCAGTCGAACCGAAAATCGCCGCGAAATGGGATGAGGCGGACGCCTTCCGCGCCGGCGCGAACGCCAAACCGGGGGCCGAGACCTTCACCATCGTGATCCCGCCGCCAAACGTCACCGGTTCGCTCCATATGGGGCACGCGCTGAACAATACGCTGCAGGACATCATGGTGCGCTTCGAGCGCATGCGCGGCAAGGACGTGCTCTGGCAGCCGGGCATGGATCACGCCGGCATCGCCACCCAGATGGTCGTCGAGCGCAAGCTGATGGAGCAGCAGCTGCCGGGCCGCCGCGAGATGGGCCGCGAAGCCTTCATTGACAAGATCTGGGAGTGGAAGGCGGAATCGGGCGGTCTGATCTTCAACCAGCTGAAGCGCCTCGGCGCGTCCTGCGACTGGTCACGCGAGCGCTTCACCATGGACGAAGGCCTGTCGCAAGCCGTTCTCGAGGTTTTCGTCACGCTCTATAAGGAAGGCCTGATTTACAAGGACAAGCGCCTCGTCAATTGGGACCCAAAACTCCTGACGGCGATTTCCGACATGGAGGTCGAACAACACGAGGTGAAGGGTCATCTCTGGCATCTGCGCTATCCGCTCGAGCCCGGCGTCACCTATCAATATCCGATCGCCTTCGACGAGGAAGGCAAGCCGACTGAGTTCGAGACGCGTGACTATATCGTTGTCGCCACGACGCGGCCGGAGACGATGCTCGGCGATACCGGCGTTGCCGTGAATCCCGAAGACGAGCGTTACAAGCCGATCATCGGCAAGCATGTGATCCTGCCGATCGTCGGCCGCAGGATACCGATCGTCGCCGATTCCTATGCTGATCCGACGGCCGGCACAGGTGCGGTGAAGATCACGCCTGCCCATGATTTCAACGACTTTGAAGTCGGCAAGCGCGCGAAGCTGCGGGCGATCAACGTCATGAACGTCGATGGCACCATTGCCATCAAGGACAATGAGGATTTCCTTGAAGGTCTCGACAATCCGGCGGCGCTGCATGGCGCCTGGGACCGTCTGGAAGGGCAGGACCGCTTCTATGCACGCAAGGTCATCGTCGAGATCTTCGAAGAGGCCGGCCTTCTCGACAAGATCGAACCGCACAAACATATGGTCCCGCATGGCGACCGCGGCGGCGTGCCGATCGAGCCGCGGCTGACGGAACAATGGTTTGTCGACAACAAGACATTGGGTCAGCCTGCCCTGGAGTCCGTTCGCGAGGGAAGGACCAGATTTATTCCCAGGAACTGGGAAAACACCTACTTCAATTGGCTGGAGAACATCGAACCGTGGTGTATCTCCCGCCAGCTCTGGTGGGGCCATCAGATTCCCGCTTGGTACGGTCCCGACGGCCAAGTCTTCGTCGAAAAAACCGAGGAGGAGGCGCTGCAGGCGGCGATCCAGCATTACCTCTCGCATGAGGGGCCGATGAAGGCCTATGTCGAGGACCTGCTCGAAAACTTCAAGCCTGGCGAAATCCTGACGCGGGATGAGGACGTGCTCGACACATGGTTCTCTTCTGCGCTCTGGCCTTTCTCGACGCTCGGCTGGCCCGACGAGACGCCGGAGCTTGCGCGTTACTACCCGACGAATGTCCTCGTCACCGGTTTCGATATCATCCCGTTTTGGGTCGTTCGCATGATGCAGATGGGCCTGCATTTCATGAAGGACGAGAATGGCGATTCCGTCGAACCCTTCCATACGATCTATATCCACGCACTGGTGCGCGATAAGAACGGGCAGAAGATGTCGAAGTCGAAGGGCAACGTCATCGACCCGCTGGAACTGATCGACGAATACGGCGCCGACGCGTTGCGCTTCACCCTGGCGATCATGGCCGCACAGGGCCGTGACGTGAAGCTCGATCCGGCCCGCATCGCCGGCTACCGCAATTTCGGCACCAAGCTCTGGAACGCCACGCGTTTTGCCGAGATGAACGGTGCTAAGAGCGATCCGCACTTCGTTCCGGAGGCCGCCGAGCTCACCATCAACCGCTGGATCCTGACGGAGCTTGCCCGTACGGAACGTGACGTAACGGAAGCGCTTGAAGCCTTCCGCTTCAACGATGCCGCCGGCGCGCTCTACCGTTTCGTCTGGAACGAAGTCTGCGACTGGTATCTCGAGCTTCTGAAGCCGGTCTTCAATGGCGATGACGGGGGCGCCAAGGCCGAAGCCCAGGCCTGCAGCGCCTATATTCTCGAAGAGATCTATAAGCTCTTGCACCCCTTCATGCCCTTCATGACCGAAGAGCTTTGGGCGCATACCGCAGGCGAAGGCAAGGAGCGCGACACGCTGGTGTGCCATGCCGAATGGCCGGCGCCGTCCTATGCCGATAACGCAGCCGCCGACGAGATCAATTGGCTGATCGACCTCGTCTCAGGCATCCGCTCCGTGCGCGCCGAAATGAATGTGCCACCGTCGGCGACCGCCCCGCTGGTCGTCGTCAAGGCCAACAATCTCACGCGCGAAAGGCTGTTCCGCCACGACGCCGCCATCAAGCGGCTTGCCCGCGTGGAAGCGATATCTCTTTCCGACGATGCGCCGAAGGGCGCGGCTCAGATCGTCGTTGCCGAAGCCACTGTCTGCCTTCCGCTCGGCAATCTGATCGATCTTTCCGCTGAAAAGGCCCGTCTGGAAAAGGCGATTGCCAAGATGGATGGCGAAATCGCTCGCATTAATGGCAAGCTTTCCAACGAGAAGTTCGTCGCCAATGCCAACCCCGAGGTGGTCGAGGCCGAGCGCGAGCGTCTCGATGAGTTGAAGGGGCAGATCGCCAGCTTGAAAACCGCCCTTTTGAGGGTGACCGAAGCCGGATAAGTTTTGTCGCCGATTTTGGTAATTTATATCAAGGACGCGCCCCCATCGGGCGCGTCTTTTGGTTTTTGGGGCGCTTCTGATTCGGTCTTGAACGCTGCTGATTTCAGGGGCTGAGCCCGTGGATTTTGGCTCTGCGGTTATCCATTTGGTGAAAACTGTCACTGTTGTTGGATTGATACAGCATTTGCAATGTTTGGAATGAAAACCCAAACGCCAAACTCAAAATTGATAACTCTAGTATAATATTCTATTAACCGGATTTTTTGACGTGTCCGTCAATTTCTTTACGTAAGTTAGCCGCTGCAATGCCTGGGAGCGACGCCGTGGGGCGCGTTGCCATGTCGAGCGAACGCTTACTAAAGTGGCGTACATCAATTGCTGGAGTGGGGGAGACACAATGGCATCGCGTATGTTTTCCAAGGGCGTAACGTCGCTCGTTCTTCTTTCGTCGCTTGCCGCGCCGTCCTTTGCCGGCGGCCTGGAGCGCGGCGGCTATAACATCGATCAGCTGTTCGATACGTCGCCTTTCTCATTTCAGTCGGGTGTGACCTACGTCACGCCGCAGCGCAAGCTGAAGGATGTCCGAGACACGAATACGTCGATACTTACAGGGGGCGGCAATCTGAACAGCCGTCCAGACACGGCTGACGACACCTCAAATTACACCATCCCCTATATTGGTTTTAAGGCTGGTTTTGGCGATGCAGTCGACTGCCTCGTTGACTATTCGGAGCCCTTCGGCGCGCACACCGACCCCGGCCTGAACTGGGCCGGCGCCAATGATAACATTGAGACAAAGATCAAAACACGCAACTATGGCGGCACCTGCTCCTATCGTTTTGATGTTGGCCCTGGGCAGCTTCGCTTCATTGGCGGTGCTTTTTATCAGGAAGTCGAAGGCTTCAAGGAACGTCTGGTTTCAACGCTTCCGCTTCTGCTCGGGACCGGAACCGGCGTGGGTCGTCTGGATATCGATGACAGCGGTTGGGGCTGGCGCGCCGGCATCGCTTATGAAATCCCGGAATATGCGATGCGTGCGAGCCTGGTCTATAACAGTCGCGTCAAGTACGATGACCTGTCCGGGACCGTCGATCTCCGTCAGGTTCCGGTGGTGCCGTTATACGGGGGCTTAGTCACACCTGTTTCCGGCTCCGCCGAAGCGCCGGATTCGCTGGAGTTGAAGCTGCAAAGCGGAATCGCTCCGGATTGGCTTGCATTCGGCTCGGTTAAATGGACGAATTGGAGCGTGCTGCAGTCGGTAGCATTCTGCCCGACCAACGGTTTGCCTTGCCCCGCGGGTGGTCTAACCTCGCTCGACCTTCTTTATCGTGATGGTTGGACGATCTCCGGCGGTGTCGGCCACAAGTTCAATGAACAATGGGCCGGTGCAGTCAGCCTGACATGGGACCGCGGCACAAGCCAAGGCTATGGCGCCCAGACAGACAGCTGGACGCTCGGTCTCGGCGCGGCCTATACGCCCACGGAGCATATCGAATGGCGCTTTGCAGGGGCCGTGGGCGTGTTGACGAGCGGTTCGTCTGGTGCTGTGACCCGGAATGGCGTCACATATGGAGATGATGTCTCCTATTCCTTTGACGATGATCTGGTCGCTGCACTGTCGACAAGCATAAAGATCAAGTTCTAATTCCACGTTTTGAAGAATTGAGGAGCCCGGCGCTGCCGGGCTCTTCTTTATGTGCGCCCATTAATCATGTTATTTTCTGGTCTCGTTTTGTGACGATTCAGCAACAGTTTTTTACGACGAATGGCGTATGGTGGCGATGGGGTGAATTTGTCCATTTCCCGCCACAAAGAGAGCGCAGCGGTATTTGCGGGCGAGGTGATGGCAGACTTACGGTGCGTGTAATCAGTAGCATGAGTCGATTTTTTTCCGGTAACAGCAGATCGTACGCCGCAAGTGGCGACAGCCGCATGATTGCGGCCGTTTTTCTTTCCGGACAAGGCTGTTCCGGCCACAAGTTCGACCTCAAGATCACGCCGTCGATCCATCCATCATCGTCGTTGTCTGCCCGTTCGCACAGGCAGGCGGGCTTCGCGGCAGATGTCGATACCGGTTTGGTCACATTTGCTATTTACGAATGCGATAAAGGCGGGAAGGCGGATGCCGCGCCCGCCGAAAGAGCGCCAGGAAGATTGCAGTCGGGCCATGCCGGGAGCCGGGTGGTCGTGAATGATGTGCTGAAAATTCGGCCTTTGGGAAAAGGCCTATGGGCTGGATGCGACGCGGGCAAAGGGGCCATGGAGCCCGCCGCGGGATCGCTCGCCTCGAAAGTATACATCCGCGGTATGTCCGGCGTTAGCGCCGGCTGCGCGCGATGAGCGAAAGAAATCGGTTGAAATGGTAACGTCCGAGTTCAAACTGTTCAAATTCATGCTGGTGAGCATGTGGGTGGCAATATCGCTGTCCGGTCCGGTTCATGCTTTCGACATCAAGAGCGACGTCAGCAAGGAGTCCGGTCCTTTCGATCTGTTCAAGTTCGGCTTCAAGGCCTATAAGAACGGACAGAAGGAGGAGGCGGTAGAAGCCTACAAATACGCCGCCGAAAAGGGTCATACCGGTTCGCGCTGGGCGCTCGCCAACATGTATGCCGATGGTGACGGCGTCACCCAGGACGATTTCGAAGCCTTCAAGATCTATAGTGAGATCGCCCAGCAGGGTGTCGAACCCGGCTCGGAAGACACAGGCTTCTTCGTCAACGCTCTTCTCTCGCTCGCCAATTACTACAAGCACGGTATTGCCGGCAGCCCTGTCAAGATCGATCTCACTCAGGCGCGCCAGCTTTATTTCCAGGTGGCCTCCACCTTTGGCGTTCCCGAAGCACAGTTCCAGCTGGCGCAGATGATGCTGGCCGGCGAGGGCGGTAGTTCCAGCCCGCAGCAGGCGAAAAAGTGGTTGAACCAGGCCCGCAAGAGTGGCCATCCCGGTGCCATGGCCGTTTTCGGAAACATCCTTTTCGACGAAGGCCAGACGGCTCGCGGTCTGGCGCTGATGACCGCCGCTCTCGATCGCTGCAAGCCGAAGGATTGCAGCTGGATGGAAGCGCTGCAGGAGCAGGCCTTCTCGGTTGCCAATGAGGCCGACCGTCGCACGGCAGTTTCGCTGTCGCACGCCATTGCGAGCGGTTCCGACTGACGCTTTCCGTTCAGCGCCACGCTGCATTCAAACCCACGCGTCTCCATCGCGCGCCCTGAAATGATGCGCTGCCATGGGCTCGGAGTGTCAGGCCGCGAAATCGAAATAGGCGATCACCGGTACATGATCGGACGGCTTTTCCCAGGCCCGCACATGTTTTTCGATAGAAGCCGACGTCATCCGGTCGGCTGCTTCCGGTGACAGCAGCAGGTGGTCGATGCGGATGCCGTTGTTCTTCGGCCATGCACCCGCCTGATAATCCCAGAAGGAATAGAGACGCGTCGCGTCCGTCGTCGCGCGCACTGCATCGATCAAGCCGAGATTTTCGAGCCTGCGGAAGGCCTGCCGCGTCTGCGGCAGAAACAGCGCATCGCTTTCCCAGACCCTGGGATCGAAGCAGTCGTGCGGTTCGGGGATGACGTTGTAATCGCCGGCAAGCACCAGCATCTCTTCATAGGCCAGCCGTTCGGCCGCAAAGCTCCTCAGACGCTCCATCCAGGCGAGCTTGTAGGGGTATTTCTCGGTGTCAACGGGATTGCCGTTCGGGAGATAGATGCAGCAGACGCGCAGGATGCGGCTGTCGGGCAGTGTGAACACCGCTTCCAGGAAACGCGCCTGTTCGTCTAGCGGGTCGCCGGGCAGACCGCGGTTGACTTCAAAAGGTGAAGTCTTGGAGAGGATCGCGACGCCGTTGAATCCCTTCTGGCCGTGCGTCTCGACATGATAGCCGAGCGCTTCGATCTCCAGCCGGGGAAAGCCTTCGTCGACCGTCTTGATCTCCTGCAGGCAGACGATATCGGGATCGGAATCCTTGAGCCATTGTGTGAGATTGTCGATGCGCGCCTTGACGCCGTTGATGTTCCAGGTCGCGATCTTCATGCTCTGTCCCGTTCGCTAGGGCATGTCACGCAAAAACGTGCGGCGGTTTTGCGATTGACGACATGCGGAAAACCAAAGAGCTAAAGCGTGGGCCAAGCGAATCTGAAAGATCGCGACGCGCTTCAGTGCGCTCCTTTTATCGCGGTCTTTCGCCGCTGGACAAGCCGATAAACCGGCTGGAAGGAATTCTTCCGCCGGTCGTTGGGGACAACGTTCTGCGTTCGGATATTCAGATCGAGAAGCTGGTGCCGCAGCCGCAGCTTGCCACCGCATTCGGGTTCTTGATCTGGAAGGATTGGCCAAGCAGATTGTCGACGAAGTCGATCTCGGACCCTGCCATATAGACGAGCGACAGGCTGTCGATCAGCACCTTCGCGTCGTTCTTTTCGACGACGATGTCGTCATCCCCAGCGCTGTCGGCAAGATCGAACTTGTAGGAAAAGCCCGAACAGCCGCCGCCTTCGACGGAAACGCGCAGCGCGCTCTTGCCGGCCTCAGCACTGATGATGGCGGCGATACGCTTTGCCGCGGCATCCGAAAGAGTTACACTCGTATCCGTCATATTTCCTCCTGCCGGGGTCAAGATCCGGAGAGAATGGGTTTTGGCACTCGAATGTTCAAATGCCTGATATCAAAGGAACTTACCATGATCTTCGCAAAAAGGCCATGATGCGCCGAAGCGGTCGGCGAATGCCGCTTTGCCGTTTCGTCGGGCTATAGGTATGAAGAGGGCAAAGCGGCGTCAATGGGCAGATGCGGCAACAGGCAGAATGACGGTGAAGAATGACGATTGACAGGCGGGCTTTAGGTTTCGGCGGCAGCGAGAGGGCGGTCTATGCGGCCGACCCGTGGACGACGCGTGGGCGCCTCTATCCGGAAGACAGCAGTCCGACTCGCTCCGATTTCCAACGCGACCGCGACCGCATTGTTCATACAACCGCCTTCCGCCGGCTGAAGCACAAGACCCAGGTCTTCATCGCCCAGGACGGCGATCACTACCGCACCCGGCTGACGCATACGATCGAGGTGGCGCAGATTGCCCGCGCGCTTGCCCGCGCCCTGAAACTTGACGAGGATTTGGCCGAGGGCGTGGCGCTGGTGCACGATTTCGGCCACACTCCGTTCGGCCATACCGGCGAGGACGCGCTGCACGAGGTGCTGCTGCCCTATGGCGGCTTCGACCACAATGCCCAATCGCTGCGCATCGTGACCAAGCTCGAGAGGCGATATGCCGAATTCGACGGCATCAATCTGACATGGGAAAGCCTCGAAGGCCTGGTCAAACACAATGGTCCGCTGCTGACGCCGGAAGGGGCCGGCACGCGCGGTCCGGTTCCGCAGCCGATCCTCGATTATTGCGAACTGCACGATCTCGAACTCGCAACCTATGCCAGCCTGGAAGCCCAGGTCGCGGCGATTGCCGACGACATCGCCTACAACACACACGATATCGACGACGGCCTGCGCTCCGGTTATCTGAGTTTCGGCATGCTGGAGGAAATCCCCTTTCTTGCGGGATTGATGGCCGAGGTGAGGGGGCGCTATCCGCATCTGGAACCGAGCCGCTTCACCCACGAGATCATGCGCCGCCAGATCACCCGCATGGTCGAGGACGTCATCGGCGTTGCGCAGGAGCGCCTTTCACTCCTTCGTCCCGAGAGCGCAGCCGACATTCGCGGCGCCGACCGGGTTATCGCCACCTTTTCCGAAGGGATGGCCGAAACCGACAGGCAGATCAAGGCAATGCTCTTCAAGCGCATCTACCGCAATCCCGATATTATGCGCATCCGCGCCGGTGCTGCCCAGATCGTCACGGATCTCTTTGCCGCCTACATGGCCAGTCCCAAGGAGATGCAGAGCCATTACTGGGTCGATCATATCGCCGGGCTCGCCGACGCGCCCAAGGCTCGCCATGTCGGCGATTACCTCGCTGGCATGACCGACACCTATGCGATCAGTGCCCACAGGCGATTGTTTGACCACACTCCGGATTTGCGATAGGCAGCGGTCGCCCGCCGAAGGCCGATTTGCCCCTTTGGCACAGCCTATGCATGGAAGAGTGCGATGAACCTTTTTACCGACTTCGAAGCCCGGATCAAAACCGCCCTTGAACAGATCGATCTGGTCAGGGAAAAGCGATCTGAGCTCGATTTCGGCCGCATCACGGTCGAACCGCCGCGCGATGTGAGTCATGGCGACGTTGCGACCAATGCCGCGATGGTGCTGGCAAAGCCGCTCGGCACCAATCCTCGCGCCCTTGCGGATGTCCTCATCGCCAAGCTTAAGGAGGACGCCGACGTCGCCGATGTTTCGGTGGCCGGTCCCGGTTTCATCAACATCCGTCTCGCCGTCGGCTATTGGCAGCGGCTGCTGGCTTCCGTCATCGGCGCCGGCACCGACTACGGCCGCTCGACCCTAGGCCAAGGCCGCAAGGTCAACGTCGAATATGTCTCGGCCAATCCGACTGGCCCGATGCATGTCGGCCATTGCCGCGGCGCCGTCGTCGGCGATGCGCTCGCCAACCTGCTCGCCTTTGCCGGTTACGGCGTCGAGAAGGAATATTACATCAACGACGCCGGTTCGCAGATCGACGTGCTCGCCCGGTCGGTCTTCCTGCGTTATCGCGAAGCGCTGGGTGAACGGATCGGCGAAATCCCGTCGGGTCTCTATCCGGGCGACTATCTCGTGCCCGTCGGCCAGTCGCTTGCCGCCGATTACGGTGTCCGGCTGCACAATATGCCGGAAGAGGAATGGATGCCGATCGTCAAGGATCGCACGATCGATGCGATGATGGCGATGATCCGCGAAGATCTGGCGGCGCTGAACGTCCATCACGATATCTTCTTCTCCGAGCGCGCCTTGCATGCCAATGGCGCAGCGGCGATCCGCACGGCGATCAACGACCTGACCTTCAAGGGGTATGTCTACAAGGGCACGCTGCCGCCGCCGAAGGGGCAGGTTGCCGAGGACTGGGAAGATCGCGAGCAGACGCTGTTCCGGTCGACCGAAGTGGGCGACGACATGGACCGGCCGCTGATCAAGTCGGACGGCTCCTACACCTACTTTGCCGCCGACCTCGCCTACTTCAAGAACAAGTTCGACCGCGGCTTCGAGGAGATGATCTATGTGCTCGGCGCCGACCATGGCGGCTACGTCAAACGCCTGGAAGCGGTTGCGCGCGCGGTCTCGGAAGGTAAGGCGAAGCTGACCGTGCTGCTCTGCCAGCTCGTCAAACTCTATCGCAACGGTGAGCCAGTGAAGATGTCGAAACGCTCCGGCGATTTCGTCACGCTGCGGGATGTCGTCGAGGAAGTCGGCCGTGATTCGGTCCGGTTCATGATGCTCTATCGCAAGAATTCCGAACCGCTCGACTTCGATTTCGCCAAGGTGACGGAGCAGTCGAAGGATAATCCCGTCTTCTACGTTCAATATGCGCATGCCCGCTGCATGTCGGTCTTCCGGCAGGCGAGGGAGGCTTTTCCCGGCCTCGATGTTCCGCCAGAGGATCTTGCGAAAGCCGTTGCTGGCATTGAAGATCCGGCCGAATTACAGCTCGTCGCCAAGCTTGCCGAATTCCCGCGTGTGGTCGAGGCGGCGGCCCAGGCGCAGGAGCCGCATCGCATCGCTTTTTACCTCTATGACCTCGCCAGTTCCTTCCACGCACACTGGAACAAAGGTAAAGATCAGCCGGAATTACGATTTGTTAATGATAAAAACCGAGAATCAAGTATTGCCAGACTTGGGCTGGTGTACGCCGTCGCGTCGGTTTTGAAGTCGGGACTTGCCATTACAGGCACTGCCGCACCTGACGAAATGCGATAACGTCACCATTTACCCACAATGCGCTGGCATTTGAGCGTTGGCGTTTGCGAGTGGGATAGGCATGGCTGAGAAACAACTTGCGTATGATACGCGCGGAAAAGAAGATCTGTTTGCCGACGACGATCCGTTGGCCGAACTTGCCCGGATCGTCGGTTTCGAGCCGCGTGTTGCAGCGAATACCATAAGCGACGCCGCCCGGCGCGAACCCGCCTTCGATCTGGAAGACGAGCTCGGGCGGGAGTTCGATCGCTACGATTCACCGCGTCCGCTGGCCGAGCTCGATCGGCCGGCCGAGCCGATCTCCGACGGCTTCGCTTCCGAAGACTATGTCGAGCCCGTTCTCGATGCTTCTCCCGTAAACGCGGATGTTCCGGAGCCCGTCTCCGTTGGTCCCGTCGCCGCGGAAGAAGCTGCGCAACCTCCGGCTAGGAACTGGGAGGTAGCCGCCGCCGACCGAGCGGCCGGTCCCCACCAGCTGTCCATCGATCCTGTTTCCGAGGTGCCGACCCAAGCCGCTTTCGGCGGCGCCCGCGATCTGATCGAGGAACTTGAGCTGTCGATCGGTGCGGCGCCGGTCTCTTCACTGTCGCAGCCCGCCAAAGCCCCGCAATGGTCGGCCGCCAGCATCAGGCTGCCGCTCGCCAATTTCCACGCCCCGAAACGTGAGGAGCCGGTGGCAGTGGTCGAACCGGTCGCCGAAGTAGTCGCTGCGCCCGCAACTGAAGCAGTCGCTGAACCGGAGGCTGAAGCAGCGGTTGCCGATCTCGCCTCCGCCGAGCCGGAGCCCGTTATCGAGCAGCCGGCGCCCGTTGCGGCCGTCGAACCTCCCGAGGAGTTCGAGTCCGCAGCGCCGTCGTTCGGCTTTCCCGCCGAGCTCGATCGCCACGACGAGGCAATTGCACCGCAAGAAACTGCTGAAGCCCGGGAATTCATTGAAGTCGAGGATGATCTGGAAGAGATCGGCTCCGACGCCGGTTTCGATCTCGCGGCCGCCGTCGAGGGCGAGATCCAGGCCGATGCGGCGCTGACCGAGGTCGGACCTGAAGTTCCGCATACCGCCGGCACCTTCGATGTGGACGACCTGCTGGCCGACGTCTCGCGCTATCCCGTGCTCCGCCCGGTATTGCAGCGCGCCAATCTGGCGCCGGCTGCGCCGGAGCCCGCTCCCGTCGAAGTCGCCCCGATCACTGCCGCACCGGTTCAGTCAGAGGAGATCGCTCCGGCACCGGTCCTGTCCGCTCCGATCGAAATGGCGCCTGCCCATTCTGCCGAAGCCGCAAGGCCGGTCGCGCCGCAGCCTGCCGCAGTCATGCCGCCCCAGCCTGTCGCAACGGCCTATTCACGGGCGCCGCAGCCAGCGCAGGAAGCCGATGATCCCTTCGCGGGCCACGATTTCGAACTGGACCTCGCCGGTATCGAGCTGGAACTTGCCGATCTTGATTTTTCCGAAGCAGCCGAGCCTGCGCCGCAGCCAAAGGCGCAGCCGGCGCCCGCCGCGCCCCAGCAGGCAACGCGTGAGTACCCGCAGGCCGCTGTCCCGGCGCAGCCGGCGCCGGCCCTGGTTTCCGAGCAGCCGGCCCCAGATCCGGCTCCGGCTTTCAACTGGGCACCCGCTGCAGAGGCGTCCGCCGCTGAATCGACCGAAGATCTGCCCTTCGATCCGGCGATGATCTCCGATCCGGAGGATCGTCCCGAGACGGTGGAGGACATGCATGTGCCGGCGCTGCCGCCGGTCGAGCAGCCCGCTCCGGTCGCGAAAACTGCGGATTTCGATTTCGATCTCGATGCGGAGATCGCGAGCTTCTTCGAGCCGGCCAAGCCGCGGGATACGGCGGCGTCCGCCCGTAATATGGCTGCTGCTGCGGCAACGCCGGTCAAGCCGACGATAGCCGACGGTCTCGATGATTTCGAACGAGCGCTGGAGGAGGATTTCCGCCGCAGCGTGCGCGAGCCGGTCGAGCGCCGGGAAACCTCCGAGGTCCACATCGAGTCGGCAAGCCAGGCTGCTGATTTCAGCCGCGCCCGGTCGATGCGCCGGCTGCTGGCCGGGGCCGTGGTATTGGTGGTCTTCGCTGGGGTCGGTTATGGCGTTTATTCTTCCGTCTCGAACGGCGTAGGGCTTGGTATTGTCGCATCCGGCGAGCCGCGTGTGATCACCGCGGACAAGGAGCCGGTCAAGGTCGTTCCGGAAAATCCCGGTGGTAAGACGGTTCCGAACCAGGATAAGGCCGTCTACGACCGCGTTGCGGGTTCTGCCGAGGAGCCCAAGCAGAAGGCGCTCGTCTCCTCGGACGAGGCGCCGGTCGATGTCGTCCAGCGCACCTTGACGCCGGAGGCATTGCCGGAGGATGACGAGAACGCCGGCGCTGACGATCGTGTCACGCCGACCGCGGTTGGCGAAACGGAGGATCCGCGTCTGCTGCCGAACCACGCCAACGCGGACGACAATTCCGCAAGCGACGCTGACAAGGCGCCATCTGTTTCGCCGCGCAAGGTCCGCACGATGATCGTCAAGCCTGACGGCACCCTGGTCGCCCGTGAGGAGTCCGCGCCGGTCGACCAGCCGACGCCGCCTGCTCAGCCGATGCCGTCTGCCCAGACGCCAGTGACGGCGCAGTCCGCCCCGTCTGCGCCGTCGGCCCCGATCGCGCCGCCGGTCGCCGGAACGGCTGCAAGCTTCCCGGCAAGCGCCGAGATTGCTTCCGCCGATGCGCGTTCTGCAGCACCAGTTCAAGCTGTGCCGGCGCAGCCGTCGCCTGCCGCAAGTGCCGATGAGCAGGCGGCAAATCCCGCACCGGTCGATGCGCCGGTACGGCCGGTCAAGACGGCAACGATCGCCGATACGGCCCCGGTTCCGATCGCCCGCCCGGCCGAGCAGCCCGTCAACGTCGTCGGCACGGTTACCGATAAAGGTAACGTCCGCACGCCCGCGCAGCAGCCGAAGCCGACGCAGGTCGCCGCCGCAACGCCGGCCGCCGCCCAGCCGCAGCAAGCCGCATCTGCAGGCGGCTACGG
The DNA here is from genome assembly GCF_030182485.1 of Rhizobium atlanticum. Lineage (NCBI taxonomy): Bacteria > Pseudomonadati > Pseudomonadota > Alphaproteobacteria > Hyphomicrobiales > Rhizobiaceae > Rhizobium > Rhizobium atlanticum. Next base: position 112,402 of record NZ_JAQJCJ010000009.1, on the reverse strand, counting down.
CCTCCAGATAGCTTCGCTGCCGTCGGAGGATGAGGCCAATAAATCTTATGCAAACCTGTCGAAGAAATTCGCCGGCGTGCTTGGTGGCCGCGCCCATGAAATCCGCAGGGCAGATATCGCCGGTAAGGGCACTTTCTACCGTGTCCGCATCCCGGTCGGCTCCAAAGATGAAGCCGCAGCGCTTTGCGAAAAGTATCGCGCCGCCGGGGGAAGCTGCCTGATTTCCAAGTAACATTGAGCCATTTGAATTATGAGAGCGGCGAGCCGGATCGGCCCGCCGCTCTTTTTTGTGCATCGCGCCCGCGTTTGCTCGCATTTGGCCCGCCGCCGTCTATGATTCCTCCATGACCGAATCAAAAGCGATGATCCTTGGCTGCAGCGGCCTTGCCCTCACATCCGAAGAAAAGGCCTTTTACCGGGACGAACGGCCCTGGGGCTTCATTCTCTTCGGGCGCAATATCTCCGAAGCAGCGCAGATCACTGATCTCGTTGCCGAGCTGCGCGACAGCGTCGGCTGGCACGCACCGGTTCTGATCGACCAGGAGGGTGGTCGCGTTCAGCGTATCCGTCCGCCGGTTTTGCCGCGTTATCCCTCAGGCCAGGCGCTGGGCGATCTCTATCGCCGCGACCCGGAGCTCGGGCTGCGCGCCGCTTGGGTGATGTCGCGCCTGCATGCCTTCGACTTGTCGAACCTTGGCATCAATGTCGATTGCCTGCCGGTTCTCGACGTGCCGGTCGAAGGCAGCAGCAACGTCATCGGCGACCGCGCCTATGGCGGCGATCCACAGACGGTTATCGCAATGGGACGGGCGGCTGGCGAGGGGCTGAAGGCCGGCGGTCTGCTGCCCGTGATGAAGCATATGCCCGGCCACGGTCGCGGCTTTGCCGATTCACATCTGGAGTTGCCTGTCGTCACCGTCTCGCGCGAGGAGTTGGAGGCCCATGATTTCCCACCCTTCGTTTCGATGAAGGACGAACTGATGGCGATGACCTGCCATCTCGTCTTCACATCGATCGACCCTGACAATCCGGCGACGACCTCGCGCAAGGTAATCGACGGCATTATCCGCGAGCACATCGGTTTTGGCGGTCTGCTGCTTTCCGACGACAGTTCGATGAACGCGCTTTCCGGCACGATCGGTGAACGGGCGGCGAATATCATTGCAGGGGGATGCGATATCGTGCTGCATTGCAACGGCCATATGGATGAGATGGTCGATGTCGTGGCAAATGTTCCGCCGCTCGCTGGTCTTTCGCTTGCCCGAGCAAAAGCGGTAGAAGCAGGCTTTGCCGCTCCGGATATTGCCGATGAGGCGGAATTGAGGGCGGAATTCGAGGCAATGTTTGTGTCGGTGTGATCGTAGGAGAGCAGGGTGGTGAGCACGGTCAAGGGCGCGGAACGTCCGCAGGCGGCAACGCCGATGGACAAGCTGTGGCAGGAGAACGGCGCTGAGCGCGCCAGCCACGAACCGGCGCTGGTGATCGATGTCGCCGGCTTCGAAGGCCCGCTCGACCTGCTGCTCTATCTCGCCCGCAACCAGAAGGTCGACCTGTCGCGCATATCGGTCTTGGCGCTCGCCGAACAATATTTGCAGTTCGTCGAAAGCGCCCGGCGCATCCGCATCGAGCTTGCCGCCGATTATCTCGTCATGGCGGCCTGGCTTGCCTATCTCAAGTCGCGGCTGCTCATACCCCAGCAAGTCAAGGATGACGGCCCTTCGGGCGAGGAAATGGCGGCAACGCTCGCCTTCCGCCTAAAGCGCCTCGAGGCCATGCGGCAAGCGGCGGAGGGCCTCGTCAACCGCAACCGCCTCGGCCGCGACATCTTCGCTCGCGGTGCGCCCGAGCATATTCCCGACCGGCAGCAATCTGCTTATGCGGCAAGCCTCTACGATCTCCTGACCGCCTATGCGGCGCTGCGCCAGCGCCATGCCGTCACCCAGGTGACGATCGAGAGGCGTAATGTCTGGTCGCTGACCGATGCCCGCGAACTGCTGACCCAGATGATCGGCGAGGTCGGCGACTGGACGGCGATGGAGCATTATCTGCTGCGATATCTCGCAGCGCCCGAGGAACGCGTGACGGCGATCGCCAGCGCCTTCGCCGCTTCGCTGGAACTGGTGCGCGAGGGCAAGCTCGAAATCCGTCAGGACGGCGCCTTTCAGCCGATCTACATGCGCCGCGGTCCGAAACATGCGACGCTGCAGGTGGTGGAACAGGAGCGGCCGGTTTGATCGATCTGACGGACGACGAGGATTTTGGGGAGGAGGGCCGCGACCTGCAGGCCGAGATCGAGGCCGACCGCATCGCCGAGGCGCTGGTCTTCGCGTCCTCACAGCCCGTTTCCGAAGGTTTTATCGCCGAGCGGCTTCCCAGAAACGCTAATGTGCATGCGATCATGCTGCGCCTGAAGGAGCAATATGCGCCGCGCGGGGTCAATCTCGTGCAGGTCGAAGGTGCCTGGGCCTTCCGCACTGCCGCCGATCTGTCCTTCGTCATCCGCCGCGACGACAATGAAGTGAAAAAGCTTTCGCGCGCCGCCTTGGAAGTGCTGGCGATCATCGCCTATCACCAGCCGGTGACGCGCGCCGAGATCGAGGATATTCGTGGCGTTCAGACCTCGCGCGGCACGCTCGACGTGCTGATGGAAGCCGGTTGGGTGCGGTTTCGCGGCCGCCGGCGCACACCTGGCCGGCCGGTGACATTGGGCACGACCCGCGATTTTCTCGACCATTTTGGCCTCGAGGAATTGCGCGATCTGCCGGGTCTCGAAGAGTTGAAGGGAGCGGGTCTGCTATCGGGCCGTATCCCGGCGAATTTCAATATTCCCTCGCCATCGATGAACGACGAATTGACCGAGGACGAAGATCCGATCACGCAGATGGATCTCGAAGAACTTGGGTTGCTCGCTCCACGTTCTACCTCCGAAGATTGAAGGACTTCCTCTTGCTTTTGCCACGCATGATGAAAACAATAGTGCCCACCATTTTTCGGCGGGTCTGTGGCTTGTCACAAAGGGCGATACCGTGACATTAAGCGCAGTTCAAAGGGCTTGATGTTGGAAACGGTGTGGGAAATTCTTACATCAGGGAACATCACAAAAGGGAGTAAGCGTAAATGGGTTCTTTTGGCATCTACCACTGGCTGATCGTTCTGGTCGTGGTGCTGTTGTTGTTCGGTCGCGGCAAGATTCCGGAACTGATGGGCGATGTCGCCAAGGGCATCAAAAGCTTCAAGAAGGGCATGACGGACGAAGACGCGCCGGAAACGGCGAAGACCGTCGATCACAAGGCCGACGAAACGAAGTAAACAAGTCCGGGAAAAAGCGCAGCCCCCGCGCTTCCCGTCCAGGAGCCTTGCATGTTCGATATTGGCTGGACCGAGCTTTTGGTCATCGCGGTCGTGCTGATCGTCGTTGTCGGTCCCAAGGATTTGCCGCCGATGCTGCGCGCTTTCGGCAAGATGACGCAGCGCGCCCGCAAGGTTGCGGGTGAATTTCGGGCGCAGTTCGACGAAGCGTTGCGCGAAGCCGAGCTTGACGATGTCCGCCAGACGATCAGCGACGCCCATAAGCTCAACCCGGTCAATAGCCTGCGCGAGGCGATGAACCCGCTTCGCCAGATGGGCAACGAGATCAAGGCCGACTTGCAGAAGGCGACCGCTACTGCCGAAAACAAGACCGAAGTGCCGCCGGCTGCCGTCTCGGCCCCGACGCCGTCCATGAGCCTGCCGGAAACGCCGCCTCTGGTGCCGGCGCCTGCGCAGCCTGAGCCGGTCGCAGTAGCGATTGCCCAGGCCGATACGGTCGCCGAGAAGCCGAAGGCCGTGCGCAGGCCACGCGTCAAGGCTGCCGACAAGGTCGATGCCGCCGCAGCCGTTGCCGTGCCCGTGGAAAAGCCGAAGCGCGCCGCGGCAGTCAGGAAGCCTGCAACACCGAAGAAGCCGACCCATACGAAGAAGAAGGACGAGGCATGAGCGGTGATATCGAAGACAAGCCGCAGCCGCTGATCGAGCACCTGATGGAGCTGCGCACGCGGCTGATCTGGTCGATCGGGGCGTTCTTCATCGCCTTCATTGTATGCTTCTTTTTTGCCAAGCATCTCTTCAACTATCTGGTCATCCCCTACAAGACGGCCGTGGAATGGGCGCATCTCGACGTCGAGAAGGCCCAGCTGATTTATACCGCGCCCCAGGAGTTCTTCTTTACCCAGGTCAAGGTGGCGATGTTCGGAGGCCTGGTGGTCGCTTTCCCCATCATTGCCGCCCAGGTCTATAAGTTCGTAGCCCCCGGCCTCTACAAGAACGAGCGCCAGGCCTTCCTGCCGTTCCTGATCGCGTCGCCGGTCCTGTTCCTGATGGGTGCCGCGCTCGTCTATTTCTTCTTCACGCCGATGGTCATGTGGTTCTTCCTGTCGATGCAGCAGGCGCCGGGTCATGACGAGGTGGCGATCTCGCTGATGCCGAAGGTCTCGGAATATCTGAGCCTTATCATGACGCTGGTCTTCTCCTTCGGCCTTGTCTTTCAGCTGCCTGTCATCACGACGCTGCTTGCCCGCGTCGGTCTGCTGACGTCGCAATGGCTCGCCGAAAAGCGTAAGTTTGCCATCGTTCTCGCCTTCGTGGTCGCCGCCGTGCTGACGCCGCCGGATCCGATGTCCCAGATCGGCCTTGCGCTGCCGACGATCCTTCTCTACGAGATTTCCATCTACGCGGCACGACTCGTGGAGCGTCAGCGTTCCCGACAGGCACTTGAAGAGGCTTCTGGTTCCTCCGACGTCGCCAAGACGGACAACGTCTGACCGGTTTCCGACATTTTCCCGAGGTCTGCCGTTTCCTGTCCGGTCGGTTTCTCCGACCGGTCACTTCTGTTGCAACGAGTTGGAACGACGATGCTCGATATCAAATGGATCCGTGAGAATCCCGAAGCGCTCGATGCCGCCCTTGCCAAGCGCGGCGCGGAGCCTCTGGCCCAAACTCTGGTCGCCCTCGATGAAAAGCGCCGCTCCGCCGTGCAGAAGGCGCAGGATTTGCTGTCCCGCCGCAACGCCGCCTCGAAGGAGATCGGCGCAGCCATGGCGCAGAAGAATACCGAGCTTGCCGAGAAGCTGAAGGCCGAGGTTGCAGAAATCAAGGTGACGCTGCCAGCAGCCGAGGAGGAGGAGCGTCTGCTTTCCGCCGAGCTCAACGACGCTCTCTCGCGCATTCCGAACGTGCCCTTGGACGACGTTCCTGTCGGCAAGGACGAGCACGACAATGCCGTCAGCCGCATCGTCGGCGAAAAGCCGCGTTGGAACCACACGCCGAAGGAGCATTTCGAAATCGGCGAGGCGCTCGGCTATATGGATTTCGAGCGCGCCGCCAAGCTCTCCGGTTCGCGCTTCACGGTCCTGACCGGGCCGCTCGCCAGGCTCGAGCGGGCGCTCGGACAGTTCATGATCGACCTCCACACCAGCGAGCACGGCTACACCGAGGTCAGTTCGCCGCTGATGGTGCGCGCTGAAGCGCTGTTCGGCACCGGCAACCTGCCGAAGTTCGAAGAGGATCTCTTCAAGACGACCGACAGCCGTTATCTCATTCCGACGGCCGAGGTGACCCTGACCAACCTGGTGCGCGAGGAAATCCTCGACCAGGAGAAGCTGCCGCTCCGCTTCACCGCCTTGACGCCGTCTTTCCGTTCCGAGGCGGGCTCGGCCGGCCGCGACACCCGCGGCATGCTGCGCCAGCACCAGTTCTGGAAGTGCGAGCTCGTCTCGATCACCGACGCCGAAAGTTCGATCGCCGAGCACGAGCGGATGACCGCCTGCGCCGAGGAAGTGCTGAAGCGTCTTGGCCTGCATTTCCGCACGATGACGTTGTGCACCGGCGACATGGGCTTCGGCTCGCGCAAGACCTACGATCTCGAAGTCTGGCTGCCGGGGCAGAACACTTTCCGCGAAATTTCCTCCTGCTCGGTCTGCGGCGATTTCCAGGCCCGGCGCATGAATGCGCGCTACCGCGGCAAGGACGATAAGAGCAACAAGTTCGTGCACACACTGAACGGTTCCGGCACCGCTGTCGGCCGCTGCCTCATCGCCATCCTCGAAAATTATCTGAACGAAGATGGTTCCGTCACGATTCCGGACGTTTTGCTGCCCTATATGGGCGGAATGACGAAGATCGAACGGGCGGCCTGAGGCGATGCGCATCCTGCTCACGAATGACGATGGCATCCATGCCGAAGGCCTTGCCGCGCTGGAGCGGATCGCCCGCACTTTGTCCGACGACGTCTGGATCGTGGCGCCCGAGACCGACCAGAGCGGCCTGGCCCATTCGCTGAGCCTGTCTGAGCCTTTGCGGCTGCGCAAGATTTCCGACAAGCATTTCGCCTTGCGCGGCACGCCGACGGATTGCGTCATCATGGGCATCCGCCAGGTAATGGACATCAAACCTGATCTTGTCCTCTCCGGCGTCAATTCGGGTTCGAACGTCGCAGACGACGTGACCTATTCCGGCACGATCGCCGGCGCCATCGAAGGCACGATGCAGGGCGTGCGCTCCTTTGCGCTGAGCCAAGCTTATCTTTACGAGGACGGCGCGCGCATCGTGCCCTGGGAGGTCTGCGAAGCACATGCACCGGCTCTTCTGGAAAAACTGATGGTGCTGGACCTGCCGGACGGTACGTTCCTCAATCTCAACTTCCCAAACTGCCGCCCCGACGAGGTCGACGGCGCCGAGGTCACCATGCAGGGCAAGCTCGCCTTCAACCTGCAGGTCGACGCCCGCTCCGACGGCCGGGGCTTCCCCTATTACTGGCTGAAGTTCGGCGAACGCGCCGGCGCCTTCATCGAAGGCACCGATATTCACGCCCTGAAGCATAACAAGATTTCGGTAACGCCTTTGAAACTGGATCTGACCGATTATTCCGTGACGGACCGCGTGGCGCGGGCCTTGGGATACGGAGCACAAGTTTGACGGCAAGACTGGCGGAGAAGGAGGGCTTTGCGGCGCTCGTCCTCAGACTGCGTGCCGAAGGCATCTCTGATCTCGATCTGCTGACGGCGGTCGAGCAGACGCAGCGCACGCTGTTCGTGCCGCCGCAATTTTCAGACGACGCCTATTCGAGCCGGACGATACCGATCGAATGCGGCTCTTTCCTTGAAGGCGTCGATTTTGTCGTCCGCATCCTGCATCACCTGAAGCTCAAACCGGGGCAGCGCGTCCTGGAAGTCGGCACCGGCAGCGGCTTCACCGCCGCTGTCATGGGCCGTCTGGCCGAGCGTGTTCTGTCGATCGACCGCTATAAGACGCTGACGACGGCTGCACAGCGGCGCATGGAATCGCTCGGTCTGCGCAATGTTGTCATCCGCCACGCCGACGGCAGCGCCGGCATGCAGGGAGAGGGCACTTTCGACCGCATTCTGGTTACCGCCGCATTCAATGCCATGCCGCGCTTTTATACCGACCAACTCGTTTCCGGTGGTTCGATGATTGCGCCGCTGATGATTTCCGAGAATGAGTGTCGCATGGTGCGGCTGACGAAAACCGGCAGCCGTTTCGAACGCGAGGAACTGTTCGAAGCCCCTTATCTGCCGATTGTTCCGCGTCTTGCATCGCTGCTGTAGAGGCAGCGTCCGAAGTCCCGCGCACTTTTCGGGATCACCTTCCAGGCACTGCGATTTTTCACCCGTAAGCTATGGTTATCAACTTCTCAAAAATATCGCACTGATTCCAGCCTCTTAACCGCGTGGTAACACTAACGCGTTTTAATAGACTCACAAATGGTTGCGTTCTCAGTGGGTCGAGTCAATGCGTTTCAGTCTTTCGCCGAAGTTCAGTAAGTCGGCCGGTAATCTCCTGATTGTTGGCCTGCTGGCGAGTACCGCAACAGGCTGCAGTTCCGATGTGACACGGTTCGGCGGCTTGTTTTCCTCCTCGGGGCGGGATCAGATTACCACCAGTTCCATTCCGCCCAGCGGTCAGCAAGGCGATCCGGTGCCGCGCGCCGATCTCGGCGGTTCCGCCGTTGCCAGTCAGTCCGGTTACGGCGGCGGCAATAATACGCTGAATCAGCCCTATCCAGCGCGTCAGAGTTACGAGCCGGTGCGCACGTCGAGCGCGCGCATGGCTTCCTCGCCGGTCTCGATACAGCGTTCCGATCTCGCCGCTCCGACGGCCGCGGCGCCGTCCCGCCAGCGGGAAAAGGAAGTCGCGCTTGCCCAGCCGTTCCCCGCTTCGGCGCAGCTTGATAAGCAGCGGCTCGTAGCGCCCGCTGCCCCGAAGCCGACGCCCGATTCTTTGACGACGGGCACGACGCCGAAGGTTTCCGGCTGGTCCGCGACCAACGCGCCTTCCGTCACGCTGCGCCCGGGTGAGAGCATTGCGACGTTGTCGCGGCGCTTTGGCGTTCCGGAAAAGGAAATCCTGCGCGTCAATAATCTGAAGATGGCTTCTGCCGCTAAGCCTGGCCAGGCAATCCTGATCCCGACTTTGAATGGCGGCAATGCCGTCAAGGCGGCTTCGCAGGCGGCCGATCTTTCCAAGCCCGGCAATATGCCGGACCCGGCCAAGGCACCGGAACAGAAGGTCGCTGTTGTCCCCGGCGCCAATTCCGCCCGGGACAAGACCATGGCGAGCGCCGATCCCACCGGCAAGGTTCCGGTTGGCGCCGGCAAGGACCCGAAGACACCGGGCGGCAGCTATGTCGTCAAGCAGGGCGATTCGCTGGCGAAGATCGCAAAGGCGACAGGCACCAACATCGACGATCTCAAGGCCGCCAACAATCTTTCGGCGAATTCGCTGCGTGTCGGACAGGCCCTGAAGCTTCCGAATGGCAGTGCAGATACTGTCAAGACCGCATCGATCCCGGCTGAGAAGGTCGAGTCGAAGCCGGCTGATCCGGCGCCCGCCCAACAAACCGCCTCCGTTCAGCCCGCGCCTTACAAGGCGCCGGTCGCCACCCAGTCCGTTGACGATGTCGAGAAGAAGTCCGACGTTAGCTCCGACGCACCGGAATCGACCGGCATCGGCAAATATCGCTGGCCGGTCCGCGGTCAGGTGATTGCCGCCTACGGCGCCAACGTCAACGGCAACCGCAATGACGGCATCGATATCTCGGTACCGCAGGGCACGCCGATCAAAGCCGCGGAAAACGGCGTCGTTATTTATGCCGGTAACGGCCTGAAAGAGCTCGGCAATACAGTACTCGTCCGTCATGACGACGGCACCGTCACCGTCTACGGCAACGCCGACACGCTGAGCGTCACCCGTGGTCAGAAGATTCAACGCGGGCAGACCGTCGCCGTCTCCGGCATGAGCGGCGATGTCAAGCAGCCGCAGGTCCATTTCGAGGTCCGCAAGGACGCCTCGCCGGTCAATCCGATGACTTTCCTGGAATAGGTATAGCGTACCAGGGAGCACAAAAGCCCGGCCGCCAGCCGGGCTTTTGTCATTTTTAGATCTCGTCAATTCCGTTTCGGGAGAGGCGCCTACGCCCGGCCGATATGAACGCGCATACGTCCGGCCAGATCCTGGATATATTGCCAGGCCACGCGGCCGGAGCGCGCACCGCGTGTCGTTGCCCATTCCAGCGCCTCGGCATGCATCTTGTCACGGTCGAGACCGAGCTTGAAGTGATCGGCATAGCCGTCAATCATGCCGAGATAGTCTTCCTGGCTGCATTTGTGAAAGCCGAGCCAAAGACCGAAGCGGTCGGACAGCGAAACCTTTTCCTCGACGGCCTCCGATGGATTGATCGCCGTCGACTGTTCGTTTTCCATCATGTGACGCGGCAGAAGATGGCGCCGATTTGACGTTGCATAAAAGAGCACATTGTCGGGCCGCCCTTCGACCCCGCCATCGAGTGCCGCCTTCAGTGACTTGTAGGCGGTGTCGTCGTGATCGAAGGAGAGGTCATCGCAGAAGACGATCACACGGTACGGCGTGTCCTTCAGCAGGTCGAGCAGGTTGGGCAGGCTCGCAATATCCTCGCGATGAACCTCGACCAGCTTCAGCGGCACGCCGCTCTCGCGCCTGACATCCTCATGCACGGCCTTGACAAGCGAGGATTTGCCCATGCCGCGCGCGCCCCAGAGAAGCACGTTGTTGGCCGCATAACCCTCGGCGAACCGCACCGTATTCTCATGCAGGATGTCGCGCACGTGGTCGACACCGCGGATGAGTTTCAGCGCCACCCGGTTCGGCTTCTTCACCGGCTGCAGATACTGACGCGACGGTGCCCAGACGAAACAGTCGGCCGCATTCCAATCGTTGACGGCAGGTGCTGGTCCGGCCAGCCGCTGCACGGCGTCAGCGAGCCTTTTCAGTTCGGCAAGCAGGGCGGTGTTGATTTCCTCGGTCATCATGGGCCTCCTGATTTCTCGCTGCGGCAAGCCGCTTTGATCTTTCGATGCCGCCTACCATGGCGTTTTGCCAGCGGAAAGGTTATGAGGCAGCGGAATCGGTACTGTTCCCGGCTGTTTCTGTTGCATTCATCCAAGCTGCAACTATAGTCCGGCAACCTGAAAAGCAGGCGGAGTTCCGCCATAGAAGCCTGAGGAGTTTAGCATGTTCATCACCCCGGCATTCGCCCAGACTGCGACCGATACCGCAACAGGATTCGGCGGTTCCGGTTTCGAAATGATCATCCTGTTCGTGCCGCTGATGGTCGTCTGGTATTTTCTGCTGATCCGGCCGCAGCGCGCGCAGGCCAAGAAGCGTGAGGAAACTCTGAAGGCGATCCGCCGTGGCGACCAGATCGTGACCGGCGGTGGTCTCGTCGGCAAGGTGACGAAGGTCGTCGACGATAAGGAAGTCGAGGTCGAGATTGCCGAAGGTGTTCGCGTGCGCATCGTCCGCAGCGGCATTTCTGACGTTCGCGTCAAGGGTGAGCCTGTCAAGGCCGACGCGGCGTAACAAGCGATAACGGCGGAACCGCCGGATCGGAAGATCGTCGAGAGAATGTTGCATTTTTCCCGCTTGAAAACACTTCTGATTTGGCTGGTTGCATTTGCGGCCGTCGTCGTTGCTGCGCCCAATCTCCTGAGCGAGGCGCAGCGCTCTTCTCTGCCGGGATGGTGGCAAAGGGACCACGTGACACTCGGTCTTGACCTGCAGGGCGGTTCGCACATCGTTCTGAAGGTCGAGCGTTCCGATATTGTCAAAGATCGGTTGGAAGAGACGGTCGCGAATGTGCGCAAGGCGCTGAGAGTTGCCGGCATCCGCTATACCGGGCTGACCGGCAACGGCCAGACTGTCACTGTCCGGATTACCGATCCGGCAGAGACGAAAAAGGCGGTCGATCTTCTGAAGCCTCTGACATCAGGTGACGAACATTCAGGCACCGGCCTTGCGCTGCGGCAGGGCGAGGAAGGGCAGCTCTCACTGCAGATATCCGATGCCGGCATCACCGCCGACATTGCCTCGGCCCGCAGCCGGTCGCTCGATATCGTCGGCCGCCGCATCGCTGGCTTCGGCTATAAAGACTTTCAGGTTCGCCCCGATGGCGACGACCGGATCGTCGTGCAGGTGCTGGGATTCGTCGATGCGGAGCGGCTGAAGAATATTCTGAACCAGCCGGCAAAGCTTTCCTTTCATCTGCTCGACGAAAGCATGTCGGGACAGGAGGCGCTGAACGGCCGCTGGCCGGCCAGCTCGCAGGTGCTCTATTCGATCGACGATCCACCTGTTCCCTATCTCGTCGACCGCACGGCATTCGTCACCGGCAGCAACATGGTCGATATCGAGCCTGTCGTCGATCCGCAGACGCAGGATACCTTGATTGACTATCGCCTCGATGCGGAGGGCACGCAGCGGCTGGCGCAGGCGACAGCGCAAAATATCGGCAAGCACCTTGCCATCGTCTTTGACGATCAGGTGATGGCTGCGCCGGTCATCGATGCGGCGATCACTGGCGGCGAGGGCCGGATTTCGGCGAATTTCTCCGAGGATGGCGTTCGCGACCTTGCGGTAATGCTGCGCGCCGGGGCCATGCCGGCGACGTTGACCAGCGTCGAGGAGCGCAGCGTCAGCCCAAGCTTCGGCGCCGATTCCATATTCTCCGGCCTGGTTGCCGGTCTCGTCGCCGTCGTACTGGTCGCAGCGCTGATGATCGCACTCTACCGTATTCTCGGCGCCATCGCCGTCGTCTCGCTCTTCTTCAATCTGATCTTCATCGTCGCTGCACTCAGCCTTGCCGGCGCCACGCTGACTTTGCCTGGTATTGCCGGCATCGTGCTTATCGTCGGCATGGCGGTCGATTCCAACGTGCTGATCTATGAGCGCATCCGCGAAGAGGAAAGAACCAGCTCCTCCTTTGCACAGGCCGTCGGCCGCGGCTTCTCGCGCGCCTTCGCAACGATCGTCGACGCGAATGTCACGATCTTTATCGCCGCAATCATCCTTCTGTTTCTCGGCAGCGAGTCCATTCGCGGTTTCGCGGTGACGCTCGCGGTCGGCATTCTGACGACAGTCATCATGGCTTTTACGGTGACACGCTCGATCGTTGCCGCCTGGCTGAAAGCGCGCCATCCCAGGCATCTGCCGAAGAGCGTTCTCGCGCAGCTTTTCGAGCACGCCAATGTGCGTTTCATGGGGATCCGCCGTTACGTCTTCACGGCCTCGGCAGTGATCTCGCTGATCGCCATGGCGGCCTTTGCCACCGTTGGCCTGCAGCTCGGCATCGATTTCACGGGCGGCTCTCTCATCGAGGTGACGGCCAAACAGGGCAATGCCGACATCGCTGATCTTAAATCACGCCTTGACGATCTCAATATTGGCGAGGTCAGCGTCGAGCGTACGGGCGGGCCGTCGAACGCGCGCATCCGCATCGCCTCCCAAGGGGGCGGCGAGAACGCCGAGCAATCAGCGGCGACGCTGGTGCGCGGCGAACTCGAGGCAGACTATGATTTCCGCCGCGTCGAGGTCGTCGGCCCCGCCATTTCGGGCGAATTGACGACGATGGCGACGCTTGGTGTCGCAGCCGCACTCGCGGCGATCCTGATCTACATATGGATCCGTTTTGAATGGCAGTTCGCCATTGGCGCCATTATTGCCACGCTGCACGATGTCATCATCATGCTCGGGCTTTTCGTGCTGACCGGCATCGAGTTCAACTTGACGAGCATTGCCGCCGTACTGACCATCGTCGGCTACTCCTTGAACGACACGGTCGTCGTCTATGACCGGATGCGCGAGAATCTCGTACGATACAGGAAGATGCCGCTGCCGATCCTGATCGATGCCTCGATCAACCAGACATTGTCGCGCACTGTCCTGACGGCGGCGACGACACTGCTTGCGCTGCTCGCGCTCTATCTGTTCGGCGGCGACGTCATTCGCTCCTTTTCCTTTGCGATGCTCTTCGGAGTCGCGCTCGGCACTTTCTCTTCGATCTATATCGCGGCTCCCGTGTTGATCGTCTTCCGGCTGCGGCCGGAGGTTCCCGACGGCGAAGAGAGCAACAAGACGGATGCTGGTGTAAAATCCGGCACGGTGGTGTGAAAACATGGCAAAAGGCATAGAAATCCGCGCGGCGCATTTTCCTGGCCGGGCTCCGATCGACACCTACGGCAATGGCGGTTTCCGTTTTGCCGACATGTCGCATCGCGGCTCGATCCTTTGCCTGCCCTCCGGTATTTACGGCTGGGACATGGACGTATCGAAGCCGCTGACGCCTGAAAACTTCCGCCGTGTGCTTGATGAGGCCGCCGATATCGAGGTTCTGCTCGTCGGCACCGGAACCGAGCTTCGCCGTCTGCCCGATGAATTGAAACAAGTGCTGAAGGCGCGCGGCATTTCTTCCGATCCGATGAGCACGGGTGCCGCGGTACGTACCTTCAACATCATGCTGTCGGAGCAGCGCGCCGTCGCAGCGGCATTGATTGCGGTCTGACGATGGCTGATGCGAAACTAGCGACGAACCAGGACATCTGCCTGGCGATGCTGCGCGACAACGATCGCGACCGTTATCTCGCCTGTCTCCTGTCGCCGCAGGAGAAGCGCGGCGCGCTGGCGGCCCTTTACGCGTTCAATGCGGAGCTTGCCCGCATCCGCGATCTGGTGCACGAGCCGCTGCCTGGCGAAGTGCGCATGCAATATTGGCGCGACCTGCTGGAAGGCAGCGCGCATGGCTCGACGGCAGCCAATCCCGTCGCCGCGGCACTTCTGACGGCGATCGAAACCCATCGCCTGCCGCGCAAGACGCTGGTCGACATGATCGACGCCCGCACTTTCGACCTTTATGACGATCCGATGGAGACGCGGGTCTCGCTCGAAGGTTATGCCGGCGAAACGGCCTCCGCGCTGATCCAGCTCGCAAGCCTCGTGCTTTCGCCGGAGGAGGCACCGCGATCGGCGGATGCCGCCGGCCATGCCGGCGTCGCACAGGCGATTGCCGGGCTGTTGCTGCTGATGCCGCTGCATCGCCGCCGCGGCCAGCTCTATATTCCCCTGCAGATCCTTTCCGCCACCGGGCTCGACCGCGACGCCTTCCTCGCCGGCGAAGACCGATCGCGCATCTCCGCTGCCATCGAGGCCTTCGCCAGGCTGGGCCTTGAGCATCTGGCAAAGGCGAGAGGGGCAGGATCGATTGCGTCAGCCGTCTTCCCTGCTTTCCTTCCCGCGACTTTGGCCGAACCGGTGCTCCTCAAGGCGCAGAGGCAGGGTTCTCTCCTGTTCGACCGGCCGCTGCAGCCGCCGCAATGGCGCCGCCAGCTCAGAATGGCGCTGTCAGCGGGTCGTCGGAAAATCTGATATCGTTCAAATTCGCGCAAGTCTCGCGCGCTATAACGCCTTCACCACTATGCTTTGAACGGAGACTCGGCGTGGGCATTATCGTCTGGTGCGTCCTTTTCGCCATCGTCATCTTCTTTGCTTTTGCAGCCACACGCATGGCCGCGCAAAACAAGGAAGACAGTTTGCACGACACGGGTCTGGCCATCATCGAGTTCGGCCGCGCCTTTCCCAACGAGGCGATCCGCCAGCTGCAGGCGACGGAAAACGGGCAGGCGATCTTCGTGCGCCTGCACGACAACAAGGCCGGCCTCATGCGCAACATGGCACGCCATTTCTCCTGCCATCTGATCGAGCCCGGCCGTGTGCGTGCCGTGAGCACGGAGACGGGCAGGGGGTTGGCGATCGAATTTTTCGATGCCCCCAGCCACAACGGCAAATTCGAGTTTGCCTCGCCGAAGGAGGCTTCCGAAGTGGCGCTCTGGCTGCTCGGCAATTACATCGCCGAGCCGGATAAGGATCTGCCATCCGACAGTATTTCCGCGGCCAACAAGCAGTAGAACAGCTGCTTAGGCACTTTCGGCAAAGGTCGGCGTCTGGCCGAGCCAGGCAGCGCAGTCGGCAAGCGCGCGACGTGCGATCAACTGCCGTTTCATGATCGTTTTGTCCTTGCCGCGAAAGCGCTTGAAGCCCTCGGGCTTGACGATCGAGCCCGGCTCGAGTTCGGGAAACAGCCCGAAATTGATATTCATCGGCTGGAACGATCGCTTGCCCGGCTCCTCGTCGGTGACGATATGCCCGCCGGTGATATGACCGAGCAGCGAACCAAGTGCCGTCGTCGCCGGCGGCAGCGAGATTGCCTCACCCTTGCGTTCGGCGGCGGCGAAACGCCCGGCCATCAGCCCGACGCTGGCGCTTTCTACATACCCCTCGCAGCCGGTGATCTGGCCGGCAAAACGCAGGCCCGGCCGTGATTTCAGCGTCAGCGACGGATCGAGCAGGGTGGGGGAATTGATGTAGGTATTGCGGTGCAGGCCGCCGAGCCGGGCAAATTCCGCATTTTGAAGACCCGGAATCATCCGGAAGATTTCCGCCTGTGCGCCGTATTTCAGCTTCGTCTGAAAGCCGACCATGTTGTAGAGGGTGCCGAGCGCATTGTCCTGCCGCAGCTGCACGACGGCATAGGCCTTGACGGTCGGGTTATGCGCGTTCGTCAAACCCATCGGCTTCATCGGCCCGTGGCGCAGTGTCTCGCGGCCGCGTTCGGCCATGACCTCGATCGGCAGGCAGCCGTCGAAATAGGGGGTGCCTTCCCATTCCTTGAAACCGACCGTGTCGCCTGCGATCAACGCGTCGACGAAGGCATTGTATTGCGCTTCGTCCATCGGGCAGTTGATGTAGTCCTTGCCGGTGCCGCCGGGGCCGATCTTGTCGTAGCGCGACTGATACCAGCAGATATCCATGTCGATGCTGTCGCGGTAGACGATCGGCGCAATGGCGTCGAAGAAAGCAAGCGAATCCTCACCGGTCTCCGCCTGTATCGCGGCTGCGAGCGACGGCGCCGTCAGCGGTCCGGTGGCGACGATGGCTAGATCCCACTCACGCGGCGGCAGGCCGGTGATCTCTTCGCGCACGACGGTGATGAGCGGATGGTCGTGGATTGCCTTGGTGACTGCCTCGGAGAAGCCGTCGCGATCGACGGCGAGCGCGCCGCCGGCCGGTACCTGGTGGCGGTCGGCCGCGGCCATGATCAGCGACCCCGCCATGCGCATTTCCGCATGGATGACGCCGACGGCATTGCTGGTCGCATCGTCGGAACGGAAGGAATTGGAGCAGACGAGTTCGGCAAGACCGTCGGTCTTGTGCGCATCCGTGCCGCGCACGCCGCGCATCTCATGCAGAATGACGGGTACGCCCACACTGGCGATCTGCCACGCGGCTTCCGAACCGGCAAGCCCGCCGCCGACGACGTGGATAGGGGAGTAGGAGGAGATCGTGTTCATTCCGGGCTGATATCATGTCGGCAGGTGCGATCCAACACCCGGAATCAAAAACGGCGCCCATAATGGCGCCGTCTTGAAACATCGTGCCCGTTGCGAGACCCGCGATTAACGGAAAGAGCGGGATGCGATGTTGCGGATGTCGTAGCGGCTGACACCGATATCAGACAGGGTCTGGTTCGACAGGCTGCCGAGTTCGTTGATTGTACGACGATAGCTGAGCCAGCTTTTTGCAATACGGATCGGGTTCATTGTCTTCTTCCTCGAACAAATATCCGCGGGACGGCGGGATCGCCTGTCTCTCTGCGGTTGATGTTTATATAGGCGATATCGGTCGCATTGTGCAGTGCAAATAAGAGGCGTCTGCCATGCAATTGTGCACGATGATGCTCGCAATTTGAGCGGTGAATATTTTTTAAGCGGACGAAAGAACGGGGAAGGTCGCAACCGGAGCGGAAGTGCATTGTTTGCAAAAGAAAACGCCCGCTGCGGTGCAGCGGGCGTTTCAATCATTTGCGATCTGCTTGGAGGAAGTAGCGATCGCCTTGAATTAGCGAGAAGAAGCTTCGCGAGCGACGCGATGGATGTCCGAACGGTCAATGCCGAGGTCATGCAATTCGCGGTTGGTCATGCGACCGAGTTCCGTGACGGTCTGACGATACTTGCGCCAGTTGTTGAAAGAGCGAGTGATGTTCATGTTAAGCCCCTTTCCTAGGGTTTGATCTGCCAGCGGCCACCGACCGGCGCTGACCTCTATTTGATGGCCGGAATATATGTTGCGTCGCGAAGAACGAAAACAGCCAAGTTTTCAAGTCACCCATGCGAGCTGTGCAATGCTTTACATAATCTTACCGCATTCTGGTCAACGAATAGGCAAAATAATTGCTGGAGAATTCCGCCTTTTCTCCCGCTCACTCGCGTTTCGATGAAACAAAGCCGCCCCGCTGACGATCAGTCCGTTGGCGTTTCGCGCTGAATCGACCGGCTGTTCATTCGTCTCAATGCCAATGGCAAAGCGATGGATCGCGATGGGGTCCCGCAGCTTCACGCAACGGGGACTTCGAGTATCTCGCTTTGGTGGCAGCGCCGCAGCTCGGATGCCGTTAAGTTCTTGAATTATATCAATGCGATCGTACAAAGAGGACGCCCGCCGGGGGAGGATCCGGCGGGCGCATTATATTGACTGGCAACTGGGAGGAGGAGTGTTGCCAGTCTATCACAGCGCGCTTGGGAGGAGGAGTGCGCGGCTGCGAATCTCATCACGAACAAAGCGTCCGTGGGCATCCGGAAGACCGGGCCGGGGCGCCATCCCCGTGCTTCGATAGAGCGGTAAATAGTATGACTAATTGATATTTTGCAGTGCAATAAATACATAAGGGGTATGCGTAAACCGCATGTCTGTCTTTCATATGTTCATATTAGCAGTTGCGACGTTAGCGCCCGGTTAACATCTGACCCAAATTAGACCACTGAGGAATTTGCATATTTGTCGCCGCGACGGGCGTTTGCGAAGCCGCTTGCTGCGGCTATAACGATGGAAGCCGTAGCGCCGGAGCGAGCGACACGGAAATGAGGGGTGGAGGTATGTATCGCGGCAGATTGGAGCGGGATCTCTCGCTCTGGGTGGGCAAGGGCCTGATTGGACAGGAAACGGCGGCCAAGCTTCTCACCGAATATGACAACCGTCCGGCAAGTTTCAGCCTGGGTCGAGTGCTGATGGCGCTGGCGGCGGTGCTGCTTGCTGCTGCCGTCCTGCTGGTCGTCGCGTCCAACTGGGAGGCCATTCCGCGGCTCGTCCGGGTCGGCGCAATTCTCGCGCTGATCTGGGCTGTGCACATTGCCGCCGCCTCCATGTTTGCCCGAGGTGCGACAGCGGCAGCAAGCGGGCTGCTGGTCATCGGCGCGGTGAGCTTCGGTGGCGCGATTTCGCTGGTCGGGCAGATGTATCATCTCTCCGGCGACGAGCAAACCGTGATGTATCTCTGGTTCGCGATTGCGACGATCTCGGCGATCCTGTTCCGCTCGGGCGCGGTCGTCGTCGTCGCGGGCTTTCTCTCGTGGGCGTCCTTCGCCGTCTATCTTGAGAACAACGACACGCATTGGATCGGATTTGATCCCTGGATGGCGCCGGTCATGGCGGTGATCACAGTCGCGCTAGTGCGTTACACCGGTGCCGAGCGCGCCCGTCATCTCGCCTATCTGCTGTTGATCGGCTGGCTCGCCTGGCTCTATACTCTTTATGAGGAGATCGCGGTGGCGCTGGCCTTCGCGATCGGCGGCATGGCGGTGTTCGCGCTGACAGCCTTGCCGCACCCCCGTATCGCTTCCCTCGTCAGGAGTGCCGGCGCAGCGCCGGCTTTATACAGCTTCCTCATCGCCGTCATTGGCTTGCTGCTGCTGCATATCGAGATCGAGCAAGGCTGGCGGCTGGTGGTGCTCGGGGTGGCGACGCTCGCCGCTGCCGTGCTGGCGATCGCTCTGCAGGGCAGGGATAACGGCGCGGTGCGTTATCTCGCCTATACGACCTTTGCCGCGGAGATGCTCTATCTCGCCTCCGTCACCGTCGGCTCGATCCTCGGCACGTCGAGCCTCTTCCTGTTCTCCGGTCTCGTGGTGGCGCTTGTCGCCTGGATTGTCATCCGTCTCGAACGCCGCTTTTCACGGGAGGCGCGCGCATGAGCTCGTTGATGGCTAGGCTGCAGTCCGGCAAGGGATATCTCGTTTCGGCGATCATCGTCGCCGGCTTGCAGACCGTGATCCTCGGCACGATCATCCAGAGCCGTGCATCGATCCTCAGCAGCGGCGCTGAGGTCCTGCTGAAAACCGCCCCGGTCGACCCACGGGATTTCCTGCGCGGCGATTATGTCGTGTTGAATTACGACATATCCAGCGTGCCAGTGCAGACGGTCTCCGGCGGTATTCCCGCCGAACCCGGCGAACGCATGCTGTGGGTCCGGTTGAAGAAGCAGGCGGACGGTTTCTGGACGGTGAGCGAATCGTCTTTCCAGGCGCTGCCGCCGCAGCCGGAGACGGTGATCCTGCGCAGCAAGCCTTTCTATAGCGGCGGGATGGCCGCGGGCGACAGCATCCGGGTCGAATACGGCATCGAGCGCTATTATGTTCCGGAAGGTCAGGGCAAACCGATCGAGGAGGCCCGCAACGATGGCAACGTCGCCATAGCGGTGCGGGTCTCGCCGGATGGAAGCGCGCAGATTCGCAGCCTGCTCGTCGACGGCAAGGCGGTTTACGACGAACCGCTTTACTGATCTCCGGAGCCTTCGGGACAGGGCGGCTTTTAGGCCCTGAATAGCCTGTCATTGGACGTTCATTTTTCCTTTGCCTCGACCAAATCGGGTGATATAGAGACGCCGCGCTCCGGAAGGCCTCATGCGCAGGCATAGGCATGCGGTTCTGTGAACGCGGGTATGGTGAAATTGGTAGACACGCCAGATTTAGGTTCTGGTGCCGCAAGGCGTGGGAGTTCAAGTCTCTCTACCCGCACCAGGCTGTTTGCAGGGGCGACTAAGAAGTTAGTTATCCCCGATACCCGGAAGCGAGTGCCGTTCCCCCTTGGGTGGAATGATGCAGGAATTGGGAAAAGCCACGCGCGGCACGCTGCCGGCGTCGTGCTCATCGAAACGAACGGCGTCTGGGCACGGCCGCCACGACATGAAGGTAGGAAGACATGCAGGTTATCGAAACGCTCGCTGAAGGGCTGAAGCGCGAAATCAAGGTCGTTATCCCGGCCAAGGACATGGAAGACAAGATGAATGAGCGTCTTGCCGATGTGAAGGACAAGGTCCGCATCAACGGCTTCCGTCCGGGCAAGGTCCCCGCTGCTCACCTGAAGAAGGTTTACGGCAAGTCGATCATGGCCGATCTCGTCAACGAGATCGTCCGCGAGCAGCCCGCCGCTATCCTGTCCAGCCGCGGCGAGAAGTCGGCCACGCAGCCGGAAATCGCCATGACTGAGGACAAGGACGAGGCCGACAAGATTCTCACCGCCCAGCAGGATTTCGAATTCACGCTGTCCTACGAAGTGCTGCCGCCGATTGAGCTTAAGTCCGTCAGGGGCATCAAGGTTACGCGCGAAGTCATCGATATCTCGGATGAGGAAGTCAACGAGCAGGTCCTGAAGGTCGCCGAAAGCGCCCGCTCCTACGAGAGCAAGACCGGCAAGGCCGCAAACGGCGACCGCGTCACCATGGATTATGTCGGCAAGGTCGACGGCGAAGCCTTCGAGGGCGGCACTGACCAGGGCGCCGAACTGGTGATCGGCTCCGGCCGCTTCATCCCGGGCTTCGAAGACCAGCTCGTCGGCGTCAAGGCCGGTGAAGAGAAGACCATCACCGTCACCTTCCCGGCCGACTATCCGGCCAAGAACCTTGCCGGCAAGGAAGCGACTTTCGACATCACGGTCAAGGACGTCGCAGCCCCCGGCGCTGTCGAAATCAACGACGAACTCGCTTCCAAGCTCGGCATCGAATCTGCCGATCGCCTGAAGGAGATCGTCCGTGGCCAGATCGAATCGCAGTACGGCTCGCTGACCCGCCAGAAGCTGAAGCGCCAGATCCTCGATCAGCTCGACGAGATGTACAAGTTCGAGACCCCGGCTTCGCTCGTCGATGCCGAGTACAACGGCATCTGGAGCCAGGTGAACAACGATCTTGCTCAATCGGGCAAGACCTTCGAGGACGAAGACACGACCGAAGAGAAGGCGCGTGAGGAATACAAGACGCTCGCCGAGCGTCGCGTTCGCCTCGGTCTCGTTCTTTCCGAAATCGGCGAAAAGGCCGGCGTCGAAGTCACCGAAGACGAGATGCAGCGCGCGATCTACGATCAGCTGCGCCAATATCCCGGTCAGGAAAAGCAGATCCTCGAATTCTTCCGCAGCCAGCCGGGCGCCGCCGCTTCGATCCGCGCCCCGATCTTCGAAGAGAAGGTCATCGATCACCTGCTGACCGAAATCGACGTCACCGACAAGAAGGTGACGAAGGAAGAACTGCTCGCCGAGGAAGAAGGCGAGACGAAGGCCGAGACCAAGAAGGCCGCGCCGAAGAAGAAGGCTGCCGCCAAGGCCGAAGCTGCCGACGCCGGTGAAGGCGAAGAAGCCGCGCCGAAGAAGAAGGCTGCACCGAAGAAGAAGGCGGCTGACGAAAGCGCCGAATAATCGCCTTTCAGTTCTGAAACTTGGAAAGGCCCCGCCATCGTGCGGGGCTTTTTCTTTTCGGGTCATCCGGACGGGGTACTCGACGCCCTCTCCGGCATGGTGTTATCTTTGCTGGCACAACAAATAGTTGAGCAAGCTGCAAGCCGGCGCAGATTTTACTGGCGCATGTTGCCCGGGATCAACATGCATAAAAACCAAGAGCGTTGGGTAATGGAGGACCTGAAAATGACCGCAAAGAATGACATGAAGACGCTGGTAGAGGAAATCTATTCTGTGCGTGGTCGTGGCGACATCGAGGGTACGCTTGCGCTGCTCGGCGAGGGTTGTACCTTTCGCATGGTCGGCAATGCACGGCTGGCGCCTTTGACGATCGAATCGAGCGGGCACAACTTTCGCCAAACGATAACGCAGCTTATCACGGCATGGGATCTATCCAAGGTCAGGACGACCGGCATCTATGTGGATGAGGACGAGCAGATGGTCTTTGCCCATCGTGAAGGCGAGGTCAGACACATCCCGTCGGGGGCAACCTTCTCTACGGAATTCGTCGACAAGATCCATTTCCAGGATGGCAAACCGGTCAAGATCGTCGAATTCGTCGACACGCTACAAGTGGCCGAGACGAGCCGGATGATCCAAATTGCATAGAGCGTGGCGCGTCTCTGGGAGGTCGCGACGCGCTTCAGCCGAATCAAAGTCGCAGCCTCCAAGCTTCGCCTTGATGTCGGCCGGCGGGGAGTCGGCCGCTATTGCAAGAACTTCCGCTCAATGCCCCGTCAGTTGCGCGACTTTCCTGACATGGCTGACGGCTGCGGCGCCGCCTGATGTCTGGGTGAAGAGGTGGAGCGTTTCTTCTTCGTCATCGGCGACCGGCGTCAGCGCCTGATCCATATAGCTCTTCGATTTCGCGTCCCTCGAAATCAGGAACGCCGAGATCGTCAGGCCAATGATCGTGCCGGCGAGCGAAGCATGTTTGCGGAGGGTTTCCCACGCAAAGCGCGGCCAAAAGACGAGCGGATGTTCGCGCGGGAGTTCAGGACGCCGCTCCGACGGCGTCTTCAGGCGCAAGAGGCCGCTCTGCAACGGATGCACGTTTTCCAGCGGCACCGTGGTTGCGAAGGAGACGAGAACCTTGACGAGCCTTGCCAGCGGCACCCCGGTGGCCACGGCGCGGCGCAGCAGCGTCTTCATATGAGCAGGCGAATAATAGAGCGACCAGGCCTCATGGTAGATGTCTTCCCATTCCTGCTTGCTCATCTTGGGATGGGCGGTGCAGACATGCTCGACATCGTAGATATTGAGGTCGCCATTCATTTCCACGCCCTTCTTCCACAGCACCTGATGGTCCTCGGAGCCGGGCAGCGGCGTCAGGATGAAGAATTCGATGACGTCGAGCGGCAGCTCTTCCTGGATGATGGCGATGTCACGGCGGATCGATTCCGGCGTGTCGGCGGGGAAGCCCAGGATATAGCCGGCAAGCGTCATGATGCCCTGTGCTTTCCAGGCGAGCAGCATCTTGCGGTACTCGGTGATCTTGTTCTGGTTCTTCTTGGCGGCCGTCAGATTATCCGGATTGACGTTTTCGAGGCCGATGAAGACACGGGTGACGCCGGCGCGCTTGGATTTTTCAATGAAATTGGGGATCTTGTGGCAGAGCGTATCGACCTGGATCATCAGGCCGAGCGGAATGCCATCCCGCTCCTTGAGCTCGATCAGCCGGTCGAAGATCGCTTCCCAATCCTTGTTTCGGGCGAAATTGTCGTCGGTGATGAAGAACTTGTGGATGCCCTGCGCCCAGTTCATCCGCACGAGCTTTTCGACGTCGTCGGCCGAGCGGAAACGCGATTTTCGACCCTGCACGTTGATGATGGTGCAGAACGAGCACTGGTAGGGACAGCCGCGTCCGGCGTCGAAGCTGGTGCTGAGGCCGAGCGTGCGCTGGATATTGTCCTTCGGCAAGAAAGGAACCGGCGTGCCGCCGATGCCGGGAAGGTCGTTCATGAAATTATAAAGCGGCTTCAGCTCGCCGGCGGCGGCATCGCGCAGCACCATGTCGAGCCGCCCCTCTGCTTCGCCGGCAAACATCGAGATGCCCATCTCGCGGCAGGCATCGAGCCCGACCGCTTTGCCGTCGAGCATCGACAGGCAGCCGGAAACATGGAACCCGCCCATTGAGACCGGCAGGCCGGCAGCGCGGAACGGCCGGGCGATATCGAGGGCACGCGGATACTGGTTGGTTTGGACGCCGACAAGCGCGATCATGCCGAAATTGTCATGGCGCTTGAACTGGGCGAGCAGCCCGGCGACACCGATCCGTGTATTGGTCTCGTCGATGACGGTAATGTCGATCGCGGTATCAGGCCCGAGCACCTTGCGCTCGGCGCATTCGGCGGCGATGCCGTAGAGAGCCGCGAGCGAATTGGATGGGATCATCGCCCGCCACCAGCGGATGACGTAGCCGTCGTCGTCATAATGCGACGGCTTGATCAGGACCAGCTGAAAACGTCGGCGCGCAGCTTCCACGACATGGGACAAGAGTATCTATCTTTCTTCAGAAGCTTTTGCCGGAGGCAAAATGGAGTTGAAGACACATATCATGCATGGCCTATCAATGCGACTTATGAGGGTTCGAACCAAGACCTAAAAAACGGCGCTGCGCGCGAAACGCTCCGCGCAGCGTATCAATCTTCAATATACTACCCCATATCGAGCAGCAATGCGCGGTGGTCGGAGACCTCGGGCGCTTCGACCACTTCGAATTTGGCAATGTTCACCCCCGGTGTCACCAGCATGTAGTCGGCAAAGCGGCCCTGCTTCAGATAGTAGGAGGTTCGTGTGTCGACAAGGCCGTTTCCAGTGACGAGGTCGGAAAGCCCGAGTCCAGCGAGAATCGCAAAGGTTGCGCTCTCAGGCAAAACGTTGAAGTCGCCGCAGACCACGAGCCCTTCGTCGCCGGGCCAGACTCGCTCGATGAGCCTGACCAGCGCTGCAGCCTGCTCCTGGCGCGCTGCCGTATCGCCTTTGCCGGCGGGATCGCGCAGGCCATGCATATGGGCGATCGTCACGCTGCGGCTCTGCTCATGGCTGAAGAGGCGGACGCAATGGGCGTTTCGTGGTCTTGGATGTTGACCCCAGCCATCGGCGGAAAAACTGCCATGCACGAAGTCCAGCCCCTCGGCGATAATAGAATGCGATTTGCGGACGAAGGTCGCCAACCCGAATTCCGCGACAATGGCGGCGTCGTCATCGAAAAGCTCACCTCGCGATGTCGGGCAGAAGAAGGCGTCGTGGCCGGGCAGGGCGGCGCTGATCTCGTAAAATAGATTGGCACGCTGCGGCAGTTCCAGCCCCGCATCTCGGTATATCGACCATCCGCTATCCGCATTCGGCGCCCGCAGCACTTCCTGCAGGCACAGCACATCAGGATCGACCTGCTTGACATAGGCGATCAGGGCCTCGTGCAGTCGGCCGCCCCATGCATTCAGCGAAATGATGCGCAAGCTCTCGGCTCCATCTTAGTTGGCGGAATCAGATGGTGGCGCCGCCGTCGGGCTTTCAGAGTTCCGATTTGATGTCGCCCATCCTGTTCCAGGCGTCGAGGCCGGCGATCTTGTAGGCTTCGGCGAGCGTCGGATAGTTGAAGGTGTTTTCGACAAAATATTCGACCGTGCCTTTCAGATTGAGCACCGCCTGACCGATGTGCACCAGCTCGGTGGCGCCTTCGCCGACGATATGCACGCCGAGCAGTCGGCGGGTCTTCAGCGAGAAGATCAGCTTCAGAAGCCCGGTATCGAGGCCCATGATATGGCCGCGCGAGGTTTCGCGGAAGCGGGCAATGCCGCATTCATAGGCGATGCCGCGCTCCTTCATTTCCTCTTCGGTCAGGCCGCAGGTCGAGATCTCCGGCACCGCATAGATGCCGTAGGGGAAGTATTTCTGCGGCTCCTTGGCGACCGCGCCGATCGCCACGCGCGCGGCGATGCGGCCTTGTTCCATCGAGGTCGAGGCAAGGCTTGGAAAGCCGACCACGTCGCCGGCGGCGTAGACGTTGGCAACCGATGTCTGGAAGGTCTCCGGATTGACCTTGAGACGGCCACGGCTGTCGGCCTCCAGTCCAATGGCGGGAAGGTTCAGCGCGTCGGTCGCTCCCATGCGTCCGGCGGCGAAGAGCACCATGTCGGTCACGAGATGACGGCCGTTGTCGAGTGTCAGCTGGACCTTGCCGCTATCTAGCCGCTCGACCTTCTCGGCCTTCGTGCCGAGCAGCAGCTTCATATTGCGGTCACGCAGCTGATAGGTGAAATCCTCGACGATTTCCTTGTCGATGAAGTCGAGCATGGTCGACTTCGGATCGATCACGGTCACGGCAGTATCAAGCGCCGAGAAGATCGTCGCATATTCGATGCCGATAACGCCGGCGCCGATGACGACCATGGTGCGCGGCAGTTCTTCGATATCAAGCAACTCGTCGCTGTCGAGCACGGTCTTGCCATCGAACGGCATATAGTCCGGCCGGAAAGGCTTCGTGCCCACGGCAAGCAGAATACTGGCGCCGCTGACCGTCAGGGCTTCGCCATCGTCCTTGATGACTTGCAAGGTGGTGGAATCGATGAAACTCGCCTTGCCGCGCATGTGGTGGACACGGTTGCGGGCGAACTGATGCTCGAGCACTTCCACTTCATGGTTGAGGGTAATCAGCAGGCGGCGACGCAGATCTTCCGCACTGATCTCCTGCTTGACGCGGTAGGATCGCCCGTAGAAGCCGCGCTCGCGCCAGCCGGAGAGATTGAGCGCGGTCTCGCGCAGCGTCTTCGAAGGAATGGTGCCGGTATGGACGGACACGCCGCCGACGCGCTTGCCCTGTTCGATGACAAGCACTTTCTTACCGAGTTTCGCAGCCTGGATCGCGCCGCGGCGCCCTGCGGGACCGCTACCCACCACAACGAGATCGTACTGAAACATCCTCTAGCCTCGGATTGGAAAATGGAATCATTTGCGACAAAAATGTCGCTCCTCTATCGGTAGCCGGTCAATGTTACAGATTGTTTTACGGCTGCCGATTCAGCCGGACCTGTGCTTTTCAGATCAGCTTCAGCCCTTTCAGGCTTGCATGGCCGTCCTTGCGGATGATGATGTGGCCGTGGACAGTGATATCAAGTGGCTTCGCCGCGTCGATGATCCCCTCCGCCATATCGAGGTCAGCGCGCGACGGTTGTTCATGCCCGGATGATGTAATCCGTGGAAATATCGCTCACCCCAGTGACCCCGAGTAACGCCATATTGCTATGCAGTTCCGTCTTCAGGATATCCGCCGCTCTGAGCACACCCGGTAGGCCCGCGACGGCTGCAGCATAAAGGAACGGCCTGCCCACGAACACGAAACAGGCCCCAAGCGCAAGGGCCTTCATGATATCCGTTCCACGCCTGATGCCGCCGTCGATCATGACGGCAATACTGTCTCCAACACGTGCAGCAATCTCCGGCAGGACCTGAAGGGGAGACGCGGTGCCGTCGAGCTGACGGCCGCCATGATTGGAGACGATCACCCCATCCGCCCCGGTATCTGCAGCCCGTGCCGCGTCTTCAGGATGCATGATCCCCTTGACCACGAGCTTGCCGGACCACCGCTTGCGTATCCGCTCCAAGTGGCTCCAATTGAGATGGTCACGCTTGCCGAAATCGCGCGTGACGTTCGAAGAGATGATCGGCGCGCCTCTTGTGGCATAGGAATTCTCAAAATGCGGAATGCCGTGCCGAACGATCGTGCGCATGAATGTGCCGGTTGTCCAGCGGGGATGCGAGATGCCCTGCCATGCCAAGCGGAGTCCGGGACGCAAAGGCGTCGAAAACCCCGCCCTTACATTATTTTCCCGATTGGGCAGCGTGGCCGTATCCACGGTCAGCAGCAGTGTAGCGATGCCGGCCGCAGCGACCCGATCGATGAGAGCGTCGATACGGTCGGGTTCGCCGGGGAGATAGGCCTGAAACCATGCTTGTGGCGAAACCGCCGCGATCTCTTCCAGGGGGATGAGTGACGAACCGCTTATAATCATCGGGATTCCCGATTGGTCCGCTCCTTGCGCGAGCACAATGTCCCCCCGGTAGGCCATCAGCGCGCTGATCCCCATCGGCGCAATGCCGAACGGTGCGGCATAGGTTTTGCCGAAGAGGCTCGTCTCAGTGCCGCGCCCCGAGACGTCCCGAAGTACACGAGGCCGAAAGGCATAGGCCTTGAAGGCCTCTGCGTTATGCCGCAGCGACGCATTGGTCTCGGTCGCGCCGGCGATATAACCGAACAGAGGCTTCGGCAGATGCCGCCGTGCCCTCATTTCAAAGTCATCGAGGCAGAGCGCATCGCGGCAGAGCCGGGTCGATCGATCAGTGTTACCGCTGGAGATCGTCATGAAGCTTTATCTTCTCGGCATTTGCGGGCGGGTATTATTCAGAGTGGCGGCGCAGGATTGCATAGAATCCGCGCCGGCGACCGCTGTCAACTGAAGCTTTCCGCAGTCTTCGCTTGCCTCAGATGCTTGCCTGCGACCTCTCCGGATCGACGGCAGAACGAGCATCGGCGTCAGCAGCAGAGCGCTGATTGGACCACCGGTGGAATCATGACAGGTCTCGCCATGACGGTGAGGGCATTCGCGCGGGCCCGGGGTGGCAAGCTCGGGCGGCGGTTATGTAGTCACGTCTCAAGGCGGCGGGATCACATCAACTTCAGCCCCTTCAGGCTGACATGGCCGTCCTTGCCGATGATGATGTGGTCGTGGACGGTGATGTCGAGCGCTTTGGCTGCCTCGACGATCACCTTCGTCATGTCGATATCGGCGCGCGAGGGCGTCGGATCGCCGGAGGGGTGGTTGTGCACGAGGATGATCGCCGTCGCCGAAAGCTCAAGCGCGCGTTTGACCACCTCGCGCGGATAGACCGGCGTATGGTCGACCGTACCGCGGCCCTGCACCTCATCAGCGATCAGCACGTTGCGCTTGTCGAGGAAGAGAATGCGGAATTGTTCTCGTGTTTCATGCGCCATGGCGGCATGGCAGTACTGAATGACCGAGGACCAGGAGGAGAGAACCTGCTTGCTTCTGATCTCGCTCTTCAGGGTCCGGTGAGCGACGGTGGCGATCAGTTTCAGGTCGAGGGCGACATTCTCGCCGACGCCCTTCACCTCCGTCAGTAGCGCCGCCGGCGCGCCAAAGACGCCGGCGAGAGAGCCGAATCGTTCGATGAGCGCCTTGGCGACCGGCTTGGTGTCGCGTCGCGGGATCAGCCGGAAAAGCAGGAGTTCAAGGATTTCGTAATCGGCAAGCGCCGTATCGCCCAGTTCGCGGAAGCGGTCACGCAGCCGCTCGCGATGACCATGATAATGTTCCGGCCCGGAAAGCGAGGCGGGTAGGGCAGTCCGGGCGTTCGGCGCGGCTGGTTTTCGCGGCCGGCCGCCGAAGAACGAGCGTTCGTCGACAACAGGCTCTTCAGTCTCGAAAGGCAGCTTGTCGTCGGAAGATGTCGCAACAGGCCGCTTCGCCATCAGATCTTTACCTGGCAAGCGGCGGCAGTCCGGGCCGGTCGAGGCCACCCGGTGACAACGTAAAGATTTCGCAGCCCTCGGCGGTGACGCCGACCGTGTGTTCATACTGCGCCGAAAGCGAGCGGTCGCGGGTCACGGCCGTCCAGCCGTCGGCAAGCACCTTCACATGCGGCCGGCCGAGATTGATCATCGGCTCGATGGTGAAGATCATGCCTTCGCGCAGCTCCGGTCCTTCATTGGCGCGGCCATAATGCAAGATATTCGGCGAATCGTGGAACAGCCGGCCGACGCCGTGTCCGCAGAAATCACGCACCACCGAACAGCGCTCGGCCTCCGCATAGGTCTGGATCGCCTCGCCGATCGCGCCGGTGCGGGCGCCGGGCCTGACGGCCGATATGCCGCGCATCAGGGATTCATAGGTGACCTCGAGCAGCCGCTCGGCTGCCCGCTTGATCGTGCCGACCGGATACATGCGGCTCGAATCGCCATGCCAGCCGTCGAGCACGAAGGTAACGTCGATATTGACGATATCGCCTTCGCGCAGCGGCTTGTCGTTAGGAATGCCGTGGCAGACGACGTGGTTGATCGAGGTGCAGGTGGATTTGGTGTAGCCGCGATAATTCAGCGTCGCAGGAAAGGCGCCGTGATCCATGCCGAAATCGAATACGAATCGGTCGATCTCGTCGGTAAGCAGGCCGGGCCTGACGATATCGGCGAGTGCATCGAGGCAGCGCGCGGTCAGCTGGCACGCCCTGCGCATGCCTTCGAATGCCTGCGCATCGTAAAGCCGGATGGCGCCCGTATTCTTCGGCGGCGCGGAGGAGGCTTCGATATAATTCACCATTGCAGGGCCTTAGCGGAGATTGTTAGATTTGTTCATAATGCAGCTATGCCGGGTTCGTCCATCGCGATCAACCGTCGGGACGAGATTTCTGGAAGGTTTCGATCCGCCTTCAGCAGCCATTCGGCGCCGAATTCTGAGTGCCGCAGGAAATATCCACAATCTTCCCAAGGGGATAGGATTGATCGAATAGGGTCTCCCCGCTACTCACCGATTGGTGACAGTGGGGAAGGGTCGGTCGTGCTGAATGAAGCTGAAAATCTTACTAATTCGCCCGGGGTCGGCGCGGAGCCGGAACGGCGCGTGCGCGATCGCGGCGCCACCGAGCGCGCCATCCTTGCCGCCGCCAAGGGCCTGCTGGCGGAGGAGGGCTTCCAGAATTTCGGCATCAATGCGGTCGCCCGCCGCGCCGGCTGCGACAAGCAGCTGATCTACCGCTACTATGGCGGACTTGACGGCCTGGTCGAGGCGATCGGCGCGGATCTCGGCACATGGGTGAAGGATCGCATTCCGGAAGATGCCGGCGGCATGTTCATGCTCACCTATGGCGATCTGATGGAGCGGCTGGCGCTTCTCCTGCTCGACGCCTTGAGAGATGATCCGCTGATGCGCCGCATCCTTGCATGGGAAGTATCGGAAAATACCGAGCAGGTGAGGCGGCTATCCGAGGCCCGTTCGAAGGCTCTCGCCCTTTGGCTGGATCGCATGCGCGGTTCACTGGCGCCGCCGAAGGGCGTGGATGCGGCAGCCGTCAATGCCGTCGTGATCGCGGCGATTCAGTACCTCGTGCTTTCCGGCGCAGCCGGCGGCCAGTGTGCAGGCCTGTCGCTGAAGACGTCGAAGGACTGGGAGAAGGCCGCGACGGCACTGAAGCGTCTCGTGCGCGGCGTCTACGGTTGACACCCATTCATCCACAGGGAGGCGGCGCGGCGTTAACCTTAACGAATGGTTTACGTTGCGTGGGGCTGGTTAACCGGACAGTGTGGCGGGGAGCAGAGATGATACGAGTGAGAACCTGCGAGTTGACGCCCATGGGAAGCAAGATCGCCAAAGCCGCAATTCTGGTGACGGCAATGATGTTCTTCGCAATCCTGGCGCTCGATATCGCAATTCCCACGCTGGTGCTTTGCATCATGGCGTTGTCGACCTGGTTGGTTTCCCTTGATCTGCCCATCGCCCGCAAGCAGGGAGGAGAAGCCGCATGAAGTGGTTTCTAGTCTTCTGGGCCGGTCCTATCGTCTTTCTGGGCGCATGGTACTGGCTCTCCTATTACGACATGAATTTCGGCATCTTCATGCTGACACGGCAGGTCCATGACCTGACTTTCGCGATTTATGGCGAAGCCCTCGGCATTCCGCCGGAAACCATTCCGCCGCTCGTTGCTCGCGCCATTGCGGTGGACAGTCTCGTCGTCTTCGCCATCCTCGGCTTCAGAAAGCGGAAGTTGATCGCCGCCTGGTGGAAGGCGCGTCAGGCGCTGGATTCGTCTCCCGCAGACCTTGCGAGCGAGGACAGCCTGTCGAGGGCCCCCTGAAGGATGAAGCTTGCCGCGGCCGAATCGATCCGTTCGGCCCGCTTGGCGCGTGAGACGTCCATTTCGATGAGCGTCCGTTCGGCCGCGACCGTCGAAAGCCGTTCGTCCCAATAGACGAAGGGCAGCACCGTTTTCTGCTCCATGTTGCGCACGAAGGCCCGCGTCGCCTGCACGCGCGGCCCCGCCGATCCGTCCATATTCATCGGCAGGCCGATGATAAAACCGGCAACCTTTTCCACCGCCGCGAAGTCCAGCAGCGCCTGCGCATCGACGGTGAACTTGACGCGGCGGATCACCGGACGTGGCGTGGCGAAACGCCGGCCGAGATCAGACATCGAAAGGCCGATCGTTTTGGTGCCGAGGTCGAGACCGGCGATCGCCTGCCCGGGAGCAAGGATTTCAGCCATTTCCTCGATCGTCAGCACCGTCATTGCCGTTTCATCCCGTCAAAAGAAATTGAAGCCGCCGCCGCTTTCCTTTGCCGGGGCATGAGATATGTCCTTACCATCGAAATCAGATTTTGCATCACGTAAGGAGAGATTTCATGAAGATCACCTGGCTCGGTCATTCCGCCTTCCGCATCGAGACCTCAAAGGCGAAGATCCTGCTCGATCCCTTCCTCAGCCACAACGCCTCCTTTTCCGGCCAGGACATCAAGGAAGTGTCCGCAGGCATCACCCATATCCTGCTGACCCATGGCCATGGCGACCATGTCGGCGACACCGTGGCGCTTGCCAGGGAAACGGGCGCCGTCGTGCTCGCCAATGCCGATCTTGCCGCCTGGCTCGGCTCCAAGGGCGTCGACAGGATCGAGATGGGCAATACCGGCGGCACGGTCACATTCGGCGGCTTCTCCGCGACCTTCACCAATGCGCTGCATTCCTCGGCCCAGATCACCGAGGACGGCGTCTCGCATGCGCTCGGCAACGCCAATGGTCTGATGCTGCACTTCGACGACGAAGCCTCGATCCTCGCCATGGGCGACACCGACATCTTCTCCGACATGGCGCTGATCAACGAACTGCACCAGCCCGATATCGGCTTCGTGCCGATCGGCGACCGCTTCACCATGGGCGGCGCGGTGGCGGCACTCGCCTGCCAGCGCTATTTCAGCTTCAAGACCGCGATCCCCTGCCATTACGGCACCTTCCCGATCATCGACCAGACGGCCGATAAATTCGTTGCCGGCATGGAGGGATCGAAGACTGAGGCGAGGGCGCTGAAGCCTGCCGAGAGCCTGTCGATCTGACGAAACCCCGTTGCACCGGGCGGACATGGCCTTTATAGCGGGTGGGAAAAATCCTATCCGGAGAATGCCATGTCCGTCGATCTTGCCACCGTGAAGCGCGTCGCCAAACTTGCCCGTATTGCCGTCTCCGAAGATGAGGCAAATCGCATGGTCGGCGAGTTGAACGGCATCCTCGGCTTCGTCGAGCAGCTCTCCGAAGTCAATGTCGATGGCGTCGAGGCGATGACGTCGGTGACCCCGATGGCGATGAAAAAGCGGGCCGACGAGGTGACCGACGGCAACAAGGCCGCCGATATCGTCGCCAATGCGCCGGTCACCGACCATAATTTTTTCCTGGTGCCGAAAGTCGTCGAATAAGGCGTCGAAAGCCTCTTTCCGACCCTGTTGCCATTTTCAAGACCTGAAGCGAAAACACGATGAGCGAACTCACCAGCCTGACCATTGCCGAAGCCCGCGAGAAGCTGCGCGCCAAGGAAATCACCGCGCTCGAACTGACCGAAGCCTATATCGCGGCAATTGACGCGGCCAACGACCGGCTGAACGCCTATGTCAAGGTGACGCCGGATCTCGCCCGCCTCATGGCCAGGAAGTCTGACGAGCGGATTGCGGCCGGCACGGCGGGCGAGCTCGAAGGCATTCCGCTCGGCATCAAGGATCTCTTCGCAACCGTTGGCGTCCACACCCAGACCTGCAGCCATATCCTCGATCGTTTCGAGCCGCGTTATGAATCGACCGTCACGCAGAACCTCTGGGACGATGGCGCCGTCATGCTCGGCAAGCTGAACATGGACGAGTTCGCCATGGGCTCGTCCAACGAGACGTCCTATTACGGTCCGGTGATCAATCCCTGGCGTGCGTCGGGCTCCAACCAGCAACTCGTTCCCGGCGGCTCCTCCGGCGGCTCGGCCGCTGCGGTTGCCGCCCATCTTTGCGCCGGCGCCACCGCGACCGATACCGGCGGCTCAATCCGCCAGCCGGCCGCCTTCACCGGCACCGTCGGCATCAAGCCGACCTATGGCCGCTGCTCGCGCTGGGGCACCGTCGCCTTTGCCTCCTCGCTCGACCAGGCAGGCCCGATTGCCCGTGATGTGCGCGATGCCGCTATCCTGCTGAAGTCGATGGCAAGCGTCGACGCCAAGGACACCACGTCTGTTGATCTGCCGGTGCCCGATTATGAGGCCGTCCTCGGCCAGTCGCTGAAGGGCATGAAGATCGGCATTCCGAATGAATACCGCGTCGACGGCATGCCTGAGGAGATTGAGACCCTCTGGCGCCAGGGCATCGCCTGGCTGAAGGATGCCGGCGCCGAGATCGTCGATATCTCCCTGCCGCACACCAAATACGCGCTGCCGGCCTATTACATCGTTGCCCCGGCCGAGGCATCCTCGAACCTCGCGCGCTACGACGGCGTACGCTACGGCCTGCGGGTCGACGGCAAGGATATCGTCGACATGTACGAAAAGACGCGCGCCGCCGGTTTCGGCCAGGAAGTCAAGCGCCGCATCATGATCGGCACCTATGTGCTGTCGGCCGGCTACTACGACGCCTATTACATCCGCGCTCAGAAGGTCCGCACGCTGATCAAGCGCGATTTCGAACTGGCCTTCGATGCCGGCGTCGACGCCATCCTCACCCCGGCAACGCCGTCCTCCGCCTTCGGCGTTGCTGACGAAAACCTCGCGGCCGATCCGGTGAAGATGTACCTGAACGACATCTTCACGGTGACGGTCAACATGGCGGGCCTGCCCGGCATCGCCGTGCCTGCCGGCCTCGACCATAAGGGCCTGCCGCTCGGCCTGCAGCTCATCGGCAAGGCCTTCGACGAGGAGACCCTCTTCAAGACCGCCTACGTCATCGAACAGGCCGCCGGCAAATTTACGCCGGCCAAGTGGTGGTAACGGGTCTCACGATCCGAAAGATGACCTCCGCCGACCGAGAAACGGTCGGCGCCGTCGGATTCGCCGCATGGGCCGCAGCCGACGCCTTCGACGAGAATTATCGCGACCCTGATGTGATTGCCAAAGTGCAGCATGAGTTCGCCGTCTTTCCCAAAGACACGAAAGGCGAGATCTTCGTTGCTGAAATAGGTGGTGAGATCGTCGGGTGGGGCGCACGTGAAGGCGAACCCAACTATGTGTCCGATCTCTGGGTGAATCCCGATCATCAGCGCAAGGGGGTGGGCGAGGCTCTGCTGTCGTATCTGTGCGAGTTGATGACGGCTGAAGGACTGACGACCGCCCGGATCGACACCCATGCCAGGAACATAGGCGCGATCCGGCTTTACAAACGCTGCGGTTTCAACATCATCTGGCACGGTATCGAATTCTCCAGGAGCATGGGCGTCCCGCTCGAAAAGGTGCACCTGGAGAAGCAGCTAGGCTGAGCAACAGCCGAAACCGGGAGGGCTTCATGGCAGGCAATGATCTTGTGCGCCTGATCGAGGCAATCGATCGCCTTGCCGCCGGCGGCTTCGCGATGGGCGCGGATTGGCAGGCGGTTCACGATATCTGTCAGCGCCACGAAGGCGAACAGCCGTTCGACTGGGGCCACGCCCTCTGCCATCGCATCGAGGGCGACGACTGGAATGCCGACTACTGGTATCGCCGCGCCGGCAAGATGCGCGGCACGGGCACGATCGCCGACGAGTGGGCGGCGATGCGGGCGGAATTGTCTGCAAAGGCTTGACTTTGCCCTGACCGTGCCGGTTTAAGGCGCGATCAGGGTTGGTTGCTTCGACTGACCTATCTATTGTCCAGCTGCGACCTCACCAGCCTCAACCCTCGTTCAGTAATCCGGTAAGGCTGCCCGCCTGAAGACTTGATCGCCTTCAGCCGCTTCAGCCTGCGGAAAAGGTCGAGGTCGACGCCGGGATAGAGCCAGCCGTCGCGGGTGAAGCAACTGACGTTTTCGATCTTTCTGTAGTCGTCGCGGGTAATTTCGATGCGGCCGCCTTGGGCCATGAGATGCAGAATGCGCTGCTCCGTGCGGGAAATGTCCATGTTGTGAGATCCGGTGTCGCGCCGTAGGGGCGCACAAAAACGATCTGGCGCTCATTCGAGCGTCAGGGCTTCGTTTTTTCGGGCCCATGCGCGCAAGAAAACTTGCGGGCAGGGCCTTTACCGGGTCTCAGACTGGCTCAACATAAAATATCTATTATTCAGCCCCGAAAAAGCGGTCAAGAGCATCCCTGTCGGTGAAATCCGGTCAAAAACCTTGGTTTCGGTTGATCCTCCCTTTGCAGCTACTGGTAAATTCCGCGACTCAGTGCTCTAGTTGGAGGGGTAACGCGGAGGTGTCGTTGATCCACATTCGCAATGCCCGCGACGGGGAAGCGGAACTGTTGAGCGAGATCGGGCTCAGGGCCTGGCAAAAGGCGATGGCGTCGATTGGCGAATCGGATGCGATGGTCGACGCGGCGCGCAACGCCTTTCGCAACTTCGTGGAGAACGACTGGCTGACAATCACCGTCATCGAGCAGAACGGCCAGGTCGCAGGCTGGGCTGCACGCGAGGGATTGGACGAAACCATCTCGGATTTCTGGATCGATCCCATCTTCACCCGGCAGGGACTCGGCTCAGCCCTTCTCGAACGCATCGAGAAGGATATCGCCGGCCAAGGCTTCGAGACGGCGGCGGTGCAGACCCATTCCGGCAATAGCGAGGCAATCGGCTTTTTTCGGAAGCATGGTTATGGCGTCCACTGGCTGTCGGTCGCCTATAATCCGAAGCTTGACCGCGACGTGCCCTCTGTCGGGCTGACGAAGCCGCTGGTTTCGGACAGCCAAGGCGGCTATGGGCAGGAATTCTGACGTTTAAAATCCAGATGAAGGTGAGGGGCCTATAACGGCGCGAAGGCCAGCATCATGACCAAGGCGCCGTGAAGGATCAGGATCGCCGCCAGGATCGACCGGAACGGCTCCTTTCTCGTCTTGTGGCGCAGGATCTGCTGTGCCGCCACCGCACCGAGGCTGCCGCCGATCAGCGCAAGAGTCAGAAGCGTGCGCTCGCTGATGCGCCACCCGCCATTGCGCGCCGCCTGCTTGTCGAGGAAATAGATCGAAAAGACGATGAGGTTCAGCGCCAGAAACAGTGCGGCCATTTTTGTGATGTCGGGCATCGTCATGCGGCTACACTGCCATGCCTCGGTTAACTCGCGGCAAATGTCGCCCCTCAAAGCGCGGTCCGCGATGGGGAAAGCCTTGCACCGGAATGCCATTTCCTTTACCTCACCAGTGGAAAAGAACAGCCTGCAAAGAGCCTCAGATGACCATTGTCGACGTCCGCACGCCCGATCCGAAACGCTTCATTCCCGGCGCCACCGGCGACTGGGAAGTCATCGTCGGCATGGAAGTCCATGCCCAGGTGCTGTCCAATTCGAAGCTCTTCTCCGGCGCTTCGACGGAATTCGGCAAGCCGCAGAATTCGAACGTTTCGCTGGTCGATGCCGCGATGCCCGGCATGCTGCCCGTCATCAACGAGGAATGCGTCAAGCAGGCCGTGCGCACCGGTCTCGGCCTCAAAGCGGAGATCAACAAGCGTTCGGTCTTCGACCGCAAGAACTACTTCTACCCTGACCTGCCGCAGGGCTATCAGATCTCGCAGTACAAGGATCCGATCGTCGGCGAGGGCAAGATCGTCATTTCGCTCGGGCCGGATCGTCAGGGCCAGTTCGAGGATATCGAGATCGGCATCGAGCGCCTGCATCTGGAGCAGGATGCCGGCAAGTCGATGCACGACCAGCACGCGACCATGTCCTATGTCGATCTGAACCGGTCCGGCGTGGCGCTGATGGAGATCGTCTCCAAGCCCGATATGCGCTCGTCCGACGAAGCCAAAGCCTATATGACCAAGTTGCGTTCGATCGTGCGTTATCTCGGCACCTGCGACGGCAACATGGACGAAGGCTCGATGCGCGCCGACGTCAACGTCTCCGTCCGCCGTCCGGGCGAGGCTTTCGGCACGCGCTGCGAAATCAAGAACGTCAACTCGATCCGTTTCATCGGCCAGGCGATCGAATACGAAGCGCGCCGCCAGATCGGCATTCTGGAAGACGGTGGCACGATCGATCAGGAGACACGCCTCTTTGATCCGAACAAGGGCGAGACGCGCTCCATGCGCTCCAAGGAAGACGCGCATGATTATCGCTACTTCCCCGATCCGGATCTGCTGCCGCTCGAATTCGACGATGCCTTCATCAAGGCGCTCGAAGCCGATCTGCCGGAGCTGCCCGACGACAAGAAGGGGCGCTTCGTGCGTGAACTCGGCCTGTCGGTCTACGATGCCTCCGTACTCGTTTCCGAAAAGGCGATCGCCGATTATTTCGAGGCCGTGGCCGCCGGCCGCGACGGCAAGACGGCGGCAAACTGGGTGATCAACGACCTGCTCGGCGCGCTCAACCGTACCGGCAAGGACATCGAACAGACGCCGGTGTCGCCGGCCCAGCTCGGCGCCATCATCGACCTCATCAAGGCTGGGACCATCTCCGGCAAGATCGCCAAGGATCTCTTCGAGATCGTGCTGACCGAAGGCGGCGATCCCGCCGAGATCGTCGAATCGCGCGGCATGAAGCAGGTGACGGATACCGGCGCCATCGAAAAGGCCGTGGACGAGATCATCGCCGCCAATCCCGAACAGGTCGAAAAGGTCAAGGCGAAGCCGACCATGGCGGCATGGTTCGTCGGCCAGGTGATGAAGGCGACCGGCGGCAAGGCCAATCCGCAGGCGGTCCAGGCGCTCGTCAAGGCGAAGCTCGGAATCGAGGAATAGGCGGTGTATTTCGTCCGCACCGCCGGCGAGCGCGACCTCGAGAAGGTGCGCGCTCTTCTGGTGGAGAGCTTTCACACCACCTATGACGAGCTCCACGGCAAAACAAAGGTGGACGATCTGATCGCCCATCTCTTTACGCCGGCAGCGCTCAAGGCGCGGCTGGTGCGCAGGGATGCCGAGTTCCTCGTCGCCGATAACGGCCGCAACATCGGCGGCGTGGGTTATGCAGCGATGTCGCAGGCGCTGACGAAGACGGTCATGCTGCATCTCCTCTACGTCAGCCCGTCGCTGAAGCGCCAGGGCATCGGCCGCGATATCTTCGCCGAGCTCGAATCCTGCTTTCCGGATGCCGAGATCATGCGTCTGGAAGTCGAGCCGCAGAATGCGGCGGCGATCGCCTTCTACAAGGCGCATGGTTTCACCGAAGTCGGCCGCAACGAGAACAGTGCGCTCGGACAATCCGGCATTCCCTCGCTGATTTTCGAAAAACCGCTGGAAGGGCATTGATCCCGTGGCGGTCGAGTTGTCCGATATTCTCATTCGCGAAGCGCACAGGGACGATCTGCCGGCGCTTGTGGCGCTGTTTGCCTCCGATCCTCTCGGCGGTCACGGCGATACGACGGATGCCGAGGCTTTTGCCGATTATGCCAAGGCCTTTGCCGTCATCGAGGATTCTCTCAACCAGACGCTTTATGTCGCAGAGCGCGGCCGCGAGGTCGTCGGGACGTTCCAGACGATGCTCACGACCTCGCTGACCGGCCGCGGTTCTTCGACGATGATCATCGAGGCGGTGTAGACGCGGGCCGACATGGGCGGGCAGGGGATTGGTACTGGAATGATCGAATTCGCCATCTCAGAGGCAAAAGGCCGCGGCGTGCGGCTGGTACAGCTGACCTCGAATGCCATACGCAAGGATGCCCATCGTTTCTATGAAAGGCTTGGCTTCAAGCCTTCGCATATTGGCTTCAAGATGGCCTTGAAATGACCCCTGCCTCTCGTGGAATCGCTGGACAATTCGGCTTGGCGACGGCATAAGCGAGGAGCTAAATTCTGGTTTGGCCCGCACTGGCGGGCACAAGGAAAAGACATGCGGAATCTTCTGGTTCAAATCTTCACCTGGTGGAACAGTCAGACGATAGGCACGCGTTTTGCGACCTGGCGTTTTGGCAAGCGCGTCGGCGAGGATGAATTCGGCAACGTCTATTATGAAGGCGGCATGTCTTCCTATGGCCTGCCGAAGCGCTGGGTGATCTACAAGGGTTATGCCGAAGCCTCCGCCATTCCGCCGGGCTGGCATGGTTGGATGCATCATCGCACCGATGTTCCGCCGTCCCAGGAAAACTATGTCGCCAAGGAATGGCAGAAGGCGCATCGTCCGAACCTCACCGGTTCGCCGCAGGCTTACCGTCCGCCGGGCTCACTCGCGGTTCCCGGCGAGCGGCCGCGCGTCACCGGCGATTATGACGCCTGGACGCCCGGCAACTGAGACGGCTCGACCGGGCGATCGCAAGCCCGGCTTTTGGCCACAATTGACCTTTACCCGCAGGTAGGCTGCGCTGGAGCGCGGCCGTGAACTGAAAATGTCTGGAGACGGGTGCATATGAAGCTCTTCACGCGGAACATGGTCCTGCGTGGCGCCGGATCGCTGCTGGCGCTCTCGGCTCTGCTTCCACCGGGTGCGGCGCATGCCGCGCGCATCGACAATCCGGTTGCCGTGTTCTCCGGCCTCGACAAGATCACCGGCCGCATCACGACGTTTGATGTCTATGTCAATGAGACGGTACAGTTCGGCGCCCTGCAGGTGACGCCGAAGGCCTGCTATTCCCGCGACCAGGCGGAAGCGCAGAAGATCGACGGTTTCGTCGAGGTCGACGAAATCACCCTCGACCGCAAGATCCGCCGCATCTTCACCGGCTGGATGTTCGCCGACAGCCCCGGCCTCAACGCCGTTGAACACCCGATCTACGACGTCTGGCTGAAGGACTGCAAGACAAGCTCAGACGTCCCGGCACCTGACAGCGCCAAGGCGCCGGCGCGCTAATCGATGGTTAAATCTGAAGGCTAGGGCCGAACGGCATGCGGTAGGATACGTGAAAACCGCCCGGATGGTCCTGCGCACGAGGACGTCGATCGACTTTAGAAACTAAGGTGTGGCGATTCCATCGCTGCGGCGAGCAGCACGGCATACTCGGCCTTCGGCACGTCGATCGCTCCGAACGTTTTCAGATGTTCGGTGGTGAATTGCGTGTCGAGCAGCGTGAAACCCTTTTCCCTCAGCCGATCGACCAGGTGTACAAGGCAGATTTTCGAGGCGTCCGTCCGGCGTGAAAACATGCTTTCGCCGAAAAAGGCCGAACCCAGCGAGACACCGTAGAGGCCGCCGACCAGTTGATCGCCTTCCCAGGCTTCAACGGTATGGGCATGACCAATTTCGAACAGCGTGGAATAAAGCGACCGGATCGTCTGGTTGATCCAGGTGCTCGGGCGTCCCGATGTTTCCTCCGCGCAAGCCGCGATCACCTGGTCGAAATCGTGATCGAAGCGGATTTCGAAGGGTTTCCTGCGCACACGTTTGGCGAGGCTTTTCGATATGTGGAAATCACCAAGCGGCAGAACGCCGCGCAATTCCGGTTCGACCCAGAAGATCTCCGGGTCGTCGGCAGACTCGGCCATCGGAAAGAGGCCGATGGAATAGGCGCGCAGGAGGATGTCAGGGGTTATGCCTGGTGACTTCCTGCGCGATCCTGCCATTCCTGTCCTATGCCGCTGGCGTGTTGGCGAGGTAATGTTCCAGCCAGTGGATATCGTAGTCGCCGTTGGCGATATCCTGGTTGGAGACGAGATCCTGGAACAACGGCAGCGTCGTCTTGATGCCGTCGACGACGAATTCGTCGAGCGCGCGGCGCAGGCGCATCATGCATTCGACGCGCGTGCGGCCGTGCACGATCAGCTTGCCGATGAGGCTGTCGTAATAGGGCGGGATCTTGTAACCTTGGTAGGCGCCGGAGTCGATGCGCACGCCAAGGCCGCCCGGCGCATGGAAATGCGTGATCGTGCCGGGGGAGGGCACGAAGGTGCGCGCATCCTCGGCATTGATCCGGCATTCGATGGCATGGCCGGAGAAATGCACCTCGTCCTGCGTCACAGACAGGCCGCCGCCGGAGGCGACGCGGATCTGCTCATGCACCAGGTCGATGCCGGTGATCGCTTCCGTGATCGGATGCTCCACCTGCAAACGGGTGTTCATTTCGATGAAATAGAATTCGCCGTTCTCGTAGAGGAATTCGATCGTGCCGGCGCCGCGATATTTCAGCTTCTTCATGGCATCGGCGCAGATCTGGCCGATCTTCATGCGCTGCTCGACATTGAGCGCAGGCGAATTCGCTTCTTCCCAGACCTTCTGGTGGCGGCGCTGCAGCGAGCAGTCGCGTTCGCCGAGAT
Organism: Rhizobium atlanticum; assembly: GCF_030182485.1. Lineage (NCBI taxonomy): Bacteria > Pseudomonadati > Pseudomonadota > Alphaproteobacteria > Hyphomicrobiales > Rhizobiaceae > Rhizobium > Rhizobium atlanticum. The sequence goes on along the minus strand of NZ_JAQJCJ010000009.1, from coordinate 70,165 downwards.
GAATGGCATTGCCTTCACCGTCACCGAAGACCTGGATTTCGATGTGGCGTGGCTTGCCGAGGTATTTTTCCATGTAAACGGCATCGTTGCCGAAGGCCGCTGCCGCCTCCGTGCGCGCCGTCGACCAGGCCTCGATGAGATCGGCCTCGCTCTTGGCAACCTTCATGCCGCGCCCGCCGCCGCCGGCCGTTGCCTTGATCAGCACGGGATAGCCGATTTCGGCGGCCGTCCGCAGCGCATCCTCTTCTGTCTTCACTTCGCCGTCCGAGCCGGGAACGACGGGAATGCCGAGTTCCAGCGCCGTCGTCTTGGCGGTGATCTTGTCGCCCATGATACGGATGTGATCCGCCGTCGGCCCGATGAAGGTGATGCCGTGCGCTTCCAGGATATCGGCAAACTTGGCGTTCTCCGACAGAAAGCCGTAACCCGGGTGCACGGCATCGGCGCCGGTGATCTCGCAGGCGGCGACGATCTGATGGATGTTGAGGTAGCTCTCGCGCGAGGAGGGCGGACCGATGCACACGCTTTCGTCGGCAAGGCGCACGTGCATGGCATCGGCGTCGGCGGTGGAATGCACCACGACGCAGGCAATGCCGAGCTCCTTGCAGGCCCGAAGCACGCGAAGGGCAATTTCCCCGCGATTGGCGATAAGGATTTTCGAAATCATGGGCTTGGGCCTATTCGATGACGACGAGAGCTTGGCCGTATTCGACGGGATGTCCGTCGTCGACGAGGATCTCGGTCACCTTGCCCGACTTCGGCGAAGGAATCTGGTTCATCGTCTTCATCGCTTCGATGATGATGAGCGTCTGGCCTTCCTTGACGGTGGCGCCGATTTCGATGAACGGACGTGCGCCCGGAGCCGGCGCCATATAGACGGTGCCAACCATCGGCGCATTGACGACATTCGCCGGGTTGCGGCCGGGGGCTGCGGCAGGCGCGGCAGCGGCGGCTGCCGGAGCGGCGGCTGCTGCCGGAGCAGCGGCAAAGGCCGGTGCAGCGATCGGTGCCTGGACGTATTGCGGCGTGCCGCCGCGCGAAACGCGGATGCGCAAGTCGTCCTGCTCGACCTCGATCTCCGTCAGATCCGTCTCGTTGAGGATGTTGGCGAGATCGCGGATCAGTGCCTGATCGATACCCGATTTCTTTTCAGCCATGGTGTTGCCCTGTCTTCTTCTTATGCCGTGATGTTCTTCAGCGCTTGCAGCGCCAGGATGTAACTATGAGGCCCGAAGCCGCAGATCACGCCCTTGCATGCCGGTGCGATCATCGACTCGTGGCGGAATTCTTCCCGCGTATGGACGTTGGATATGTGGAGCTCGACGACGGGAATCGAAATAGCGCGGATCGCGTCATGCAGCGCGACTGACGTATGCGTGTAGGCGCCTGCATTGATGGCGACACCGGCGGCCTTTTCGTCGGCCTCGTGGATCCAGTCCACAAGCGTGCCTTCGTGGTTGCTCTGACGGAAATCGATATCAAAGCCGAGTTCGCGCCCGGCTGCCTTGCAGTTTGCCTCGATGTCCTTGAGCGTCTTGCCGCCATAAATGCCGGGCTCTCGTTTGCCCAGCATGTTCAGGTTTGGGCCGTTCAGGACAAAAATCGTTTGCGTCATCGAATGTTCCGTAAATGCACGACGGCAACCTATAGACTCCGCGAGGGCTGAATGAAAGCCCTTACGGGTTGGCCGGCAGGAATCGCGCCACATTTGTCCACATGGCTGAAACGCTTCGATTCTGGCGATTTGATGAGCGGCCGGTCGGCTGCCCGCTTCCTCAGCAGGCGGTCTTGCCGCAGCTGCGCATGTTCTTGACCTTGGCTTCGAGATCGTCGAGTCCGACTGCGCCCGGGACCAGCTCGTTGCCGATTACGTAAGAGGGGGTGCCGCTGATGCCGAGGCTCGAGGCAAGCTGATAGGTCGCCTGAACGATCCCGTCATTCGGGCTCTTAGCCATCTCGGCGCGAATCTTGTCCTCGCTGACGCCGAGAGAGCCTGCGACGGCGATCGCACTGTCTTCCGAGGCGCGGCCTTCGCTGCTGAGAAGGGCGACATGAAAGTCGGCATATTTCGCAGGCGCCAGCCTGCGGAAGGCGTCGGCCACTTTGTGGGCGGCAACCGAATCCGGCCCGAGGATCGGGAATTCCTTGAGCACGAAGCGAACGTTCGTGTCCTTCTTCAACATCGCCTGCATGTCGGGAAGCGCGTGACGGCAGTAGGTGCAATTATAATCGAAGAATTCGACGACCGTCACGTCGCCCTTGGGATTGCCGAGCGCGACGTCATCCTTCGAATTGAAGATATTCGCGGTGTTCTCCTCGATTGCCATATTGGCTTTCGCCAGCCGCGCGGCTTCCTGCTTCTTCTGCAGCGCCTCCTGGACGTCGAGCATGATCTCCGGGTTCTCGATCAAATATTGCTTGATGAATTCGCCGAACTCCTTCTTCTGCTGATCGTCGAGCGCTGCCGCCGGAAACGGGAGCGCGATCGATGCGGCGAGCGCCAGTGCGGTGAAGCTTTTTGAGAAGAAGGCCATGATATCCTCGTCATCGGCGATGTGGGCTTGGTCGAGAAACCGTCGCCGGGTTATGGACTTGAACGCGTCGCGTCAAGTTACGGTGCGTCGAGTTCTGCTCAAACAGGAATTTTCATCCCTGCGCCGCCCTCGCGGGATTGTGATGAGCCGATTAATGCGGCAATTGTCTGGCCAACAGCCAAGAAGCCGAGCGAGAAGCGATCTTGTTTTCCATATCGAAACGCAGCGAAGTCGAGCCTTTTCATGCCATGGACGTGTTGGCGGAGGCGACGAAGCGGCGGGCAGCCGGCTATCCCGTCATCTCGATGGCGGTCGGCCAACCTTCGCATCCCGCGCCTCGAGCTGCCCTCGAAGCGGCAAACGCCGCCCTCGTCGAAGGCCGGATCGGTTATACGGATGCGCTGGGGACGGCGCGGCTGAAATCCGCACTTGCTTGGCACTACAGGGACCATCACGGCCTGGAGATCGATCCCAAGCGCATCGCCATAACCACAGGTTCCTCGGCAGGGTTCAATCTCGCCTTTCTGTCGCTTTTCGATGCCGGCGATGCCGTGGCGATCGCGAGACCGGGTTATCCCGCTTATCGCAACATTCTCGGCGCGCTGGGGCTGAAGGTTCTCGAAGTGCCGGTGACGGCCGAGACGCACTTTACCCTGACACCCGAGAGCCTCGAGGCGGCACAGCAGCAAAGCGGCGTCAGGCTCAAAGGCGTACTGCTTGCAAGTCCCGCAAATCCGACCGGGACGGTGACCGGCCGTAACGGGTTGAAGGCGCTTGCGGACTACTGCGCGGCCCAATCCATCGCCTTCATCTCCGATGAGATCTATCACGGACTGACCTTCGCCGGCGAGGAGGCGAGCGCGCTCGAGCTGACCGACGAGGCGATCGTCATCAACTCCTTCTCCAAATATTACTGCATGACCGGCTGGCGAATCGGCTGGATGGTGCTGCCGGAGCGCCTGGTGCGGCCGATCGAGCGCGTGGCGCAGAGCCTCTATATCTCGCCGCCCGAGCTCTCCCAGATCGCAGCGGTGGCCGCACTTGGCGCAAGCGAAGAGCTTGATCATGTCAAGGCGAGCTATGCCGCAAACCGAGCGCTGCTGCTCGACCGCCTGCCCAGGATCGGCCTTGCGCCCGCTTCGCCGATGGACGGTGCCTTCTACGCCTATATCGATGTCTCGCGCTTCACCAATGACAGCATGGGTTTTGCCAAACGCATGCTTGCAGAAATCAACGTCGCGGCGACGCCGGGGCTGGATTTCGATCCGCTGGAGGGACATCGAACCTTGCGTCTCTCCTATGCGGGTTCGCAAGGAGAGATCGCCGAGGCGGTGGAGCGGATAGCAGTCTGGCTGAAGTAGGGCTGCGGGGGGCAAGCGGCTGCTTGCCCACCTGCTCTAAATCAGCTACGCGACGAAAACAGCGAAGCGAGCGTCGAAGCCGGCTTGTTGTTCAGCCGCGGAACCACCACGAGCTGCTTGATCTCGCCACGCTTGTAGGCGGCCAGGAAGCGCTTGTAATCCTTGAAGGAAACGCAGCCATTGGAATCGCCGTTCTTGCCGAGCATATAGGTGTGGGCAAGCAGGCCGACGCGGTCATAGATGGCATCCGAGCCTTCCACCGGTGTCAAGCGCAGCGCTTCGACTCCGTGAAACAGAGCCTCGCGCATCGTGAGGACATAGGTATGCGGCGGCGTCGGTCCGCGCATCTTCTTGTCGACGAAGCGCGGGTTGTCGCGCATCTTGCCGAGACCTGAATGAGCCTCCAGCCGTTCGCCATTCGGCAAGTAGACGGTGCTGTTTTCGATATCATAGATCGCGACACCTGCCCGCAGTTTCGGCGAGAAGACCGGCTTGTCGTAGCGCGGCACGGCATCGTCCTCATCGTCCTCTATCGGCGAGTTTGGCTGGGCATATGCAAGGGCAGGCCCGGCAGAACGCTGCGCACCCCTGGCCGTCGGCGCCGGTTTGCCGATGAGTCCGTCCGGACGCGCCATCGGTAACGGCACGGAACCTGTATCGGGTGACAGGACGAGATCGAAGGGTTGATCCTCTGCCGCTGCGACCTGCACCGGAGCGGATTCTGTTGCAGGAACCGAGGCGGTCCTGACGGGAGAGGCGACTGGCTCGATCGGGGCGGGTGCGATCCGCCGGGGGTTGGCATCGGCAAGCGCGAGCATCGCCTGGAGTTGGGCCGCTGCGACGGCCTCCTTCGACGGAACGATGATGCGGTTGCCGTCGTCTTCTTCAATCTCTGCCGAGGCGAGTTCGACCGGCGGCGCGATCGCATCATCCTTGCGGAACTTGGCGCTGTCGGAAATTGCAGCGACGGCCGATTGCTCGGCAGCCGTGACGAGCCGATTGTTCTTCGTAAGAGCCGCCAATGCCGTTGCGGCAGCGGCCGTATTTTCGGCGTGAGCCTGGATGAGACTTGCCGTCAGCGGCATCTTCGGCTTCGCGTTGAAGGCAGTCAGCCGGTCACCCTTGCCGACATGGATCAACCTTTCAAGGCGAGTTGACGACGCCACTTTCGGGGTGGCGCCGATCTGTGCCAGGCTACCTGCTGGAGAGAAGGGCGCGGCGACCGAATGCATCGTTGCCAAGGTCGCGATCAGCCATGTTGAGGTTAAAAGCCCGGCGCCGACGACACCGTAAAGAAAACCGCGAGATCTGTGCGAACGCAAAGCAGATCCGCCAAGAGGGGCGACGTTATCCAACGTCCCTACCGCAAACGCCATACTACACTCGTCTTTCAAACTCGCTACGCAGGCCGGCGGCACTGACTGACTAAAACTTCGCCGGGGCCGGTAAGGGCGCAAAGGGGCCGAATTTAGGCCGCCTGCCACTTCCGACTGTTTTGAGAGGATGACGAATTATGGTTTCTAATTTGTTTACGCGATATCGCTGTTTCTTGGGATGTCTCAAAAAGAGATGCCTGCCGGCGTCTCAGGTGCGTTCCATCACATAACTTCCCGGTGCTTCTTCGATCGCGTTCAGCGCATCGCCGCCGGGTTTGCGCGCCGCAACGCGTCTACTGTCCTGTGTCTCAATCCAGGCCTGCCAATGCGGCCACCACGATCCCGGCGTCTCGGTGGCTCGCTCGAGCCAGGTCTCATAGTCGCCCTTCGCCGGGCCGCCCGTCCAGAATTGGTATTTCTTCTTGTCGGGCGGGTTGACGACGCCGGCGATATGTCCCGAGCCGGTGACGACGAATTCCACCTTGCCGCCGAAGAACTGACTGCCGAGGAAGACCGATTTTGCGGGCGCGATGTGGTCCTCGCGCGTTGCGAGATTGTAGATCGGGATCTTCACATCTTTCAGCGATACGCGCTTGCCGTCGAGGATCATCTCGTTCTGCGTCAACGCATTGCGGAGATAGCAGTTTCGCAGGTAGAAGGCGTGGTTTGCCGCCGCCATGCGCGTCGAATCGGCGTTCCAGAACAAGAGGTCGAAGGGCAGGGGCTCCTGACCCTTGAGGTAGCTGTTGACGAAATAAGGCCAGATCAGCTCGGAAGCGCGCAGCATGTTGAAGGCCATCGACATCTTCGTGCCGTCGAGATAGCCGGCCGCCTTCATATGCTCTTCGAGCGCGGCAAGCTGCTCCTCGTCGACGAAGACTTTGAGGTCGCCGGCATGGGTGAAGTCGACCTGAGTGGTGAAGAGAGTCGCGGTCTTTATGCGCCGGTTCTTCTCCTTGGCGTGCAGCGCCAGTGTCGCGGCCAGCAGCGTGCCGCCGACGCAGTAGCCGACGGCATTGACGTCCTTCTCGCCGGTCGCCTTCTCGATCGTCTCGAGCGCGAAATCGATGCCTTCCCGGGCATAGGCGCCCCAGTCCTTCTCGGCGTGACGCGCATCCGGGTTGACCCAGGATATGACGAAGACGGTCTGGCCCTGGTCTACGCACCATTTGATGAAGGATTTCTGAGGGTTGAGGTCCAGAATATAGAACTTGTTGATCCAGGGGGGGCAGATCAGCAGTGGCCGCTTCAGCACGGTTTCGGTCGAGGCTTCGTACTGGATGATCTGGCAGATATCGTTCTGGGCGATGACTTTGCCCGGTGTCAGCGCCATGTCACGGCCGACAGCGAATTTCGTCATGTCGGTCTGTCGAAGGCGAAGCTCGCCGTTTCCGGCAGCGATGTCCTCGGCGAGCATCTTCATGCCGCGCACCAGGTTTTCGCCGTTGGTTGCGATGGTCTCGCGGTAAAGCTGCGGGTTGGTAGCGATGAAGTTGCTCGGCGAAAGTGCCGCCGTGATCTGCTTCACGTAGAATTCGGCCTTGTGCTTGGTGTGTTCGTCGAGGCCGTCGGTCTCCGACACCAGCTTGTCCACCCAATCGCTCGTGACGAGATAGACCTGGCGGAGGAAATCGAAGAACGGATTTTTCTGCCAATCCTCGTCGGAAAAACGCTTGTCCTTGCGGGTGTCGGGCTCGGGCGGCAGGGACTCGCCCTGCATCCCACGCGTGCCCTGCAAGCGCTGCATCGAGCGCATCCAGATGCCGAAGAACGAGGACATCAGCTGAGTCTGCGCCTCGAAGGTGCGGCGGGGATCGGAAATCCAGTATTCGCTGACCTTCGAAAGCGTCTTGACCATGTCGGTCATCGGATCGATGGAGCTTTCGGTGATCTCGCCGCGTTCGCGCGGCGCAAGCCAAGCCGAGGCGGCCTGGCCGAGATTTTCGAGCGCCCGGGCGAAATTCATCGCCATGGTCTCGGGATCCTTCAGCAGATAGGGTTCGAGATCGGTTGCGTCGAAACCGGTCTTGTCGCCATTCTTCTGGCCGCCACTCTCCTGCTTGCTGTCGGTCACCATTTCCTCCGGCGGCAGCACTCTTTTTATCCGTTTGTTGTACATCGTGACCGAACGAGAAAACAAGTTCCACCCGCATCGGCTCGTGCTATTGCTTTGTGGCTGCGACAAATTTAACAGTCGAGGCAATCAGAACTGGATTTTGAGGCATGATCGAGAACCGCATCCGGCGCATCGCAACCTTCAACCGCACCGCACTGATCTGCGCAGCGGCGGCGATGGTCCTTGCCGGATGCAATCTGACGGCGGAGGAAAAAGCCGCCGCCGCTGCGAAGCGAGCGGCGCCGACTGCCGTCGTCATGCCGGCAACCAAGGGTGAGGCGGTTGAAGGCGGTCTGACGAAATCACCGGACGGCTATCCGAATTTCGGCGCGCCGCTGACGGCGGCCAACGTTCAGATGAGCGATGAGCAGGCGGCCGAACTGCAGCATCAATTGACCGCGCTTGCCGGCCGGCGTAAGGCCGGCGCGATCTCGGAAGCCGAATATCAGGCCAAGGTCGCCGAAATGCGCCGCCTCGCCGCCGAACATGGTGCGCAGACGCTCTCCGAAATTTCCAAATAAGCCTTGCCTTTCAGGCAATTTGGACGCAAAGCCTTCCGGATGGATCGGAAGATGCGATTTTCCCGATAATGCGTGGTTGTGCGGCCTTTCCGTCAAAGATTTGCCGCTTGGCTTGGGTCTGATGAATACGGCGCTGCGATTGTGAAGTTCGTGTCGCAGCCGCCGGGAGACGGAACGAACTTCGACCGCGGCCCGAAATGCCGCCTTTCCACGGGGAATGAAATGGAAGAGTTTCACAAAGTCCGGCGTTTGCCGCCTTATGTTTTCGAACAGGTCAACCGTTTGAAAGCAAGCGCGCGAGCGGGCGGCGCCGATATCATCGATCTCGGCATGGGAAACCCTGACCTTCCCACTCCCCAGGCGATCGTCGACAAGCTCTGCGAGGTCGTGCAGGATCCGCGCACCCACCGTTATTCCTCCTCCAAGGGCATTCCCGGTCTGCGCCGCGCCCAGGCCGCCTATTATGCCCGCCGCTTCGGCGTCAAGCTCAACCCGGATACGCAGGTGGTCGCCACCCTCGGCTCCAAGGAAGGCTTCGCCAATATGGCGCAGGCGATCACCGCGCCCGGCGACGTGATCCTCTGCCCGAATCCCACCTATCCGATCCACGCCTTCGGCTTCCTGATGGCCGGCGGCGTGATCCGCTCGATGTCGGTGGAGCCGGACGAGACCTTCTTCCCGCCGCTTGAGCGCGCGGTTCGGCACTCAATCCCGAAGCCGCTGGCGCTGATCCTCAACTATCCCTCGAACCCGACGGCGTTCGTCGCGACGCTCGATTTCTACAAGGACGTCGTAGCCTTCGCCAAGAAGCATGACATCATCGTGCTCTCCGACCTTGCCTATTCGGAGATCTATTTCGACGGCGCTCCGCCGCCTTCGGTCCTCGAAGTGCCGGGCGCAATGGATGTGACGGTCGAGTTCACCTCGATGTCGAAGACCTTCTCCATGCCCGGCTGGCGCATGGGCTTTGCCGTCGGCAATGAGCGGCTGATCGCTGCGCTCACCCGCGTCAAATCCTACCTCGATTACGGCGCCTTCACGCCGATCCAGGTGGCGGCGACCCATGCGCTGAATGGCGACGGCTCCGATATTGCCGAAGTGCGCAATGTCTACAAACGCCGCCGCGACGTCATGGTCGAAAGCTTCGGCAAGGCAGGCTTTGAAGTGCCGCCGCCGGCAGCCACCATGTTCGCCTGGGCGAAAATTCCGGAAAAGTTCCGTCATCTCGGTTCGCTGGAGTTTTCCAAGCTGCTGGTCGAGAAGGCCGACGTCGCCGTTGCTCCCGGCATCGGATTCGGCGAGATGGGCGACGACTATGTCCGTCTGGCGCTTGTCGAGAATGAACACCGCATCCGTCAGGCTGCGCGCAATATCAAAAAGTTCATGTCGACGGCAGACGAGACGATGCATAACGTCATCTCGCTGAACGCCCACCGTTAATTCCAACTCTTGGGCAGCCGCATTCGGCGGCTGCCGCCACACAGACATTTCAGGATCGATCCATGGCAGATGCCCTCAAAATCGGCATTGCGGGCTTAGGCACCGTTGGCGCCTCGCTTGTCCGCATCATTCAGCAGAAAAGCAACGAGCTTGCCGTCACCTGCGGACGTCCGATTACGATCACCGCGGTTTCCGCCCGCGACAAAACGCGAGACCGGGGCGTCGACCTTTCTGCCGTCACCTGGTTCGATCGGCCTGAGGATCTGGCCGAAAAGGGTGATATCGACGTCTTCGTCGAACTGATGGGCGGTGCCGAAGGGGCTGCCAACGTCTCGGTGCGCGCCGCGCTGCAGCGCGGTCTCCATGTGGTGACAGCCAACAAGGCGCTGCTCGCCTATCACGGCGTCGAGTTTGCGACGATCGCGGAAGAGAAGGGCTCGTTGTTGAATTTCGAGGCGGCGGTCGCCGGCGGCATCCCCGTCATCAAGGCGCTACGCGAATCGCTGACGGGTAACGCCGTCTCGCGCATCTACGGCATCATGAACGGCACCTGCAACTACATCCTGACCAAGATGGAGAAGGAGGGGCTTTCCTTCGCCGAATGCCTCAAGGAAGCGCAGCGGCTGGGTTATGCTGAAGCCGATCCCGCCTTCGATATCGAGGGCAACGATACCGCCCACAAGCTCGCCATCCTGACGACGCTTGCCTTCGGCAATCGCATCGCAGCCGACGATATCTATCTCGAAGGCATCACCAATATCTCGATCGAGGACATCCACGCCGCGGCCGAACTCGGTTACCGCATCAAGCTGCTCGGCGTTGCCCAGCGCACCGAGACCGGCATCGAACAGCGTGTACACCCGACCATGGTCCCGATCGATTCCGTCATCGCCCAAGTCGACGGCGTTACCAATGCGGTGGCAATTGAGTCCGACGTCCTCGGCGAACTGCTGATGGTCGGTCCAGGCGCTGGCGGCAACGCGACGGCCTCGTCCGTGCTTGGCGATATCGCCGATATCGCCAAGAGCCAGCCGGGCGCTCAGCGCGTGCCGGTGCTCGGTCATCCCGCAAAGGCGCTGGAGCCTTACCGCAAGGCACAGATGCAGAGCCACGAGGGCGGATATTTCATCCGCCTGACTGTGCTCGACCGCACCGGCGTCTTTGCAAGCGTCGCCACCCGCATGGCGGAAAACCACATCTCGCTCGAATCGATCGTTCAGCGCTCCACGCAGCACCTGGCGCCATCGCATCACCAGACGATCATTCTCGTCACCCATGCGACGATGGAGGAGTCCGTGCGCAGGGCGGTCGCTTCGATAAAGTCGGAAGGCTATCTCTTCGGCGAGCCGCAGGTAATCCGTATCGAACGGCCGAAAGAAGAAGCCTAGCGCGTCGGCCCGAAAATCGGATTCGACTTTCGGAAAGCACGATGCGCAGCTTCAGAGTGTTAAAGCGTTTTCCGAAGCATGAACCGCGCTGTCTCTGGCAGGGCGGATTTTTTGTTAATCGTTCAGCCTCCCCTTGCGGAAGTCTATATTACCAAATGCCGAAATACTGATATAAATAAAACCACAGATGGTGAGTCGTCGGCGTGGAGCATTTCATGAGCAAGGACAGCCACGCCGGAAAAGAGCATGGCAGTCCGAGCAAGGTGCCGCCAGCCCGCCCTGCGATGTTTGCGGACATCCTCAAGCCGCTGCACAGTGACATTCGTGAAGTGAGCCATGACGAGGCTTTTGACGACGAACATACGGAAGGCCGCAACTGGGCCATTCTGCTGACGCTGTTTTCGGTCTTGTTGGTGCAGATCGGCGGCATCGCCGTGATCGTCTGGCTGATCTTCTGGTAAAAATCCGTGTCTGGAAATCCGTCACTATGTTATCTCCGCTGCTCCTGTAGAAAGAACAGATGAAGTCAGCGGAGTTTGGCATGGCAGATCTCGTCGATCCGGTACAGCGCGCGTTTCTCGGCGTGGAGAAATCCGCACTCGACAATCGCTGGGTTGCAAGACTCGACCAGGCCGGCCAGAACCGGGCGCTCGCCATGGCGCAGGTTCACGGGCTGCCGGATCTGATCGCCCGCGTTCTCGCAGGACGCGGCGTCCCCGTTGACGAAGCGGTCGAATTCCTCGACCCGACGATCCGCAGCCTGATGCCCGATCCCCACACGCTGACCGATTGCGAGAAGGCGGCAACCCGTCTCTTGCTTGCAATCGAGCGCGGCGAGAGCGTGGCGATTTTCGGCGACTACGACGTCGACGGCGCGGCTTCCTCGGCGCTGATGTTCCGCTTTCTAAGCCATTTCGGCGTCAAGGCGAACATCTACATTCCCGACCGCATCTTTGAAGGTTATGGCCCCAATCCAGCGGCGATCAACCAGCTGATCGACAATGGCACCAGGCTGATCGTCACCGTCGATTGCGGCTCCACCAGTCACGACGCGCTTGCGGCCGCTGCCGCGCGCAACATCGATGTCGTCGTCATCGATCACCACCAGGTGACACATGAGCTGCCGCCCTGCCATGCGCTCGTCAATCCGAACCGTGAAGACGATCTGTCGGGGCAGGGGCATCTTTGCGCAGCCGGCGTCGTCTTCATGGTGCTGGTCGCGACATTGCGGCTGTTGCGCGCGGCCGGCAACAAACGCATCCTGGCGCTCGACCTGCTGCAATGGCTTGACATCGTGGCGCTTGCGACGGTCTGCGATGTCGTGCCGCTGAAGGGGCTCAACCGCGCCTATGTGGTGAAGGGGCTGGTTGCTGCCCGGCACCAGAGCAATGCCGGGCTTGCCGCGCTCTTCCGCAAGGCGGGGCTCGCGGGCCCCGTGACCCCCTATCATCTCGGCTTTCTGATCGGCCCGCGCATCAATGCCGGTGGACGGATCGGCGATGCCGCGCTCGGAAGCCGCCTGCTGACGCTCGATGATGCCGGTGAGGCGGAAATGATCGCACAGCGCCTCGACGAGCTCAACCGTGAACGTCAGGCGATGGAGGCGATCATGCTGCAGGAGGCGGAAGCGGAGGCGCTGGCCGAATATGGCGACGGCGAGGGCGCCTCCGTCATCGTCACCGCCCATGAGAAGTGGCATCCGGGCATCGTTGGGTTGATCGCCGCGCGGCTGAAGGAGAAATTCAAGCGGCCCGCGTTCGCGATCGCTTTCGATCCCTCCGGCCGCGGCACCGGCTCAGGCCGCTCCATCAATGGTTTCGACATGGGCAGGATGGTGCGGGCTGCGGTCGAGGAGGGCATCCTCATCAAGGGTGGCGGCCATGCCATGGCGGCGGGGCTGACGGTCGAGCGCGCCGATCTCGGCAGGTTGAGGACCTTCTTTACCGAGAAGGCCGCAAGGACGGTGGCGAGCCTCGTCGCCAACGAGACATTGAAGATCGATGGCGCAATCGGCGCAAGCGGCGCCACGCTTGAACTCATTGACCGCCTGGAAGCCGCCGGTCCCTATGGCTCCGGCCACGCTCAGCCGCTCTTTGCCGTACCGGCGCATCGGGTGCGAGACGCGCGCCTCGTCGGCGAGAAACATGTGAAGGTGACGCTGGAGGCGATGGACGGGTCGCGGCTCGATGGAATCGCCTTTCGCGCCGCCGATACCGGCCTCGGCAATCTTCTCATCAATTCACGCGGCGCGAGCCTCCATGTCGCAGGCTCGCTCGGCGCCGAACATTATCAAGGCGCACGCCGCGTCCAGCTGCGCGTCTGCGACGCAGCGCCAGCGAAATAGAACGTCACGAAAAAGAGTCTCGGATGAGAAAATTAAAGGAAGAAAGTGGCACGCCCTAGGGGAGTCGAACCCCTCTTCCCAGAATGAAAATCTGGTGTCCTAACCGATAGACGAAGGGCGCTTCCTTCGTGGTGGCGCCCTTATAGTCAGCACCTTCGAAAGCCGCAAGCGCCAAGGCGCGAAAAAATCACAGTTTTCGCCGATTTTTTTGAGCTGTGGAAAACCACGGCGCTACGGGCGGTGGATGGCTGGAATATCAGACCGATCGGTGGTTGGCGGCAATCATAATTTCGATGGTACGCCCTAGGGGAGTCGAACCCCTCTTTACAGAATGAGAATCTGTCGTCCTAACCGATAGACGAAGGGCGCAGGCCAGCCTCGATAAAATAGGCGTGCGCGCGAGCTTCTGCAAGCGGATGCGATGGCTTCTGTATGGAGAGAAAGTGGCACGCCCTAGGGGAGTCGAACCCCTCTTCCCAGAATGAAAATCTGGTGTCCTAACCGATAGACGAAGGGCGCTTCCTTCGTGGTGGCGCCCTTATAGTCAGCACATTCGAAAGCCGCAAGCGGCAAATTCGATTTTTTTCAAAAAAATGACAGATATTCCAGTGGCAGTACTATTTAGAATTAGCACTGGCGAATCAAAGGCTTGTACAGCCTTCCAGAAGCAGGTGAAATTCAGCTGACGTCGGGTGAGGGAACTTCGCGTCGACGATGTCAGATCGCTCTTGCGGTGGTTAAGGGCGCCCGTTTGCCGCCGCAGCCCCAGTTCCAGTCCCGGGTCTTGCCGGTGTCGAGGTGGACCGAGTCGGTGTGGCAATAGGTGCCGACCCCGCCGCGATCCGGCAAGGATCTTATATACGCGGCGATATCCCACTTGGAGACGCCGTCGATCTGAATGTCCGCGGCCTCACAGCTCTTGTGCATCGATTCGTCAGCCCCACCGACCAGGCGGTTATGTTCTTCGTCGCGATAGCCTGACGTGACGATGACAGGCCGGCCGAAATGGTTTTCGACCGTCTTGATCACTTTCAGCAGGTCCGGTTTGAAGCAGCCGACCTCGACATTGTCGTTCTGGACGTGCAGCCCGTTCGGCGCAACACGTGTCATGCCGGGTAGGGCGGCTTTGTGCAGAAGGCCGGAAAGACTGCCGAGCAGGTTCTGCTTCGGTGCGCTGTAAAGCGCGTTTGTCGTCGAGGCGGGCATACCGCCCATCGCCAGCGAGGCTGTTTGTAGGGGCGCAGGCTGCGTGCCGGAATTTTCGGACGATTGCTGCGGCAGCACCGGGGCGGCCGGTTGTGAGGGCATGATCGGCTGGCTGTAGACGCTGCTTTTTGTAGGGGCCACTCCTTCCGTGGGCGCATAGGCCTGCGGCTGAATGACGGTGGACGTGCTGTTGTTCTGTGGCGGCGGCTGGTGATCCGAAAAGATGCTCATCGCCTGCGCATTGATCCGTGTCGACTGCATGACGAGCCCGCCTATATTGGCAGGCGCCACCATTGCCGGATCGGCCGGCGGGACGGCGGCATTCGCATCGCCTGCCACGACCTGTGGCGTGGCCTCGGCGCCGGAGACATTGACGAGGCGGGGGTCGGTATAGACTGAGCGCGGGGCAGATTTCACGGGCGCCGTTGCGCCAAGCTGTGGCGCTGCGGCCGCCGTCGCCGGAACAGCTGCGGCCGAATCGAGCGTCTTCTTGTTCGATACGCAGCCGGAAAGCGCCAGCATTGAGGTGGCGATCAGCAATGCGCCCGTAATGGGCATCCGCATCTCAAGGTCACGCAAGCAATCGGTCTCCGGTTGATGCGAAAACGGCGAGATATCGCCATCTTCCGCTTCGAGTCACGGGGAGATTGCCTGCGGGGCCGGATCGCGGCAAGCGTCAAGGCGCCGGCCGGACCCGAAATCGCAAAAGCCGCAAGCTTCGCAAAAGCCTTGCGGCCAAAACCATTACCAGGCGCCGGTATTGCCCATGGAAGCCCAGGGTTCGGCGGCCGGAAGCGGGCTTCCCTTCTGCAGGATTTCGATCGAAATGCCGTCGGGCGAGCGCACGAAGGCCATGTTGCCGTCGCGCGGCGGCCGGTTGATGGTAATGCCGTTATCCATCAGCTTTTGGCAGATCGCGTAAATATCATCCACCTCATAGGCGAGGTGGCCGAAATTGCGTCCTCCGCTATAATCCTCCGTATCCCAGTTGTAAGTGAGCTCGAGGCAGGGGGCCTTTTCGCTGCGCGCACGGTCGAGATCGTCGCGAGCGGCCAGGAAAACCAGGGTAAAGCGGCCCCTCTCGTTTTCGTGGCGGCGAATCTCCTCCAGTCCGAACAGCGTGGTATAGAAGGCAAGCGAAGCGTCCAGATCTTTGACGCGAACCATCGTATGAAGATAACGCATTCTATCTACTCCTTTATAGGGGCTGGCCTTTTTGGCGAGCCGAGGTCAGCTTCGGGCAAGTCATCTTTATAAAATGTGCAGCTGGGAATAACCGAAAACTAGGACTTGCGCTTATCCGTTACCAAGATGTTAATCTTGATTTCAAGAATCAGTTAACCGTAACAGTGTGACGCGTATTCGAGGGGCTGGCGATAATGGCTGATAGGATTTCATCGAACGCATACACCGATGTCGACGAGCTGTCGTCGGAAGCGGTCGATCTTGTTGAAATCACCGGTGTCGTCAAGTGGTTCGACGTCGCCAAGGGCTTCGGCTTCATCGTGCCTGATAACGGCATGCAGGATGTTCTCCTGCACGTGACTTGCCTGCGTCGCGACGGCTATCAGACGATCCTCGAGGGGACGCGCATCGTCGCTCTCGTCCAGCGCCGCGAGCGCGGCTACCAGGCTTTCAAGATCCTCTCGATGGATCAGTCGACCGCCATTCATCCTTCGCAGCTGCCGCCGGTGCGCACCCACGTGCAGGTTACCGCCACGAGCGGGCTCGAGCGGGCGCTTGTCAAGTGGTTCAACCGTACCAAGGGCTTCGGCTTCCTGACGCGCGGTGAGGGCACCGAAGACATTTTTGTGCACATGGAGACGCTGCGCCGCTTCGGGCTGACGGAGCTGCGCCCCGGCCAGGTGGTCCTCGTCCGCTTCGGCGATGGCGAAAAGGGCCTGATGGCAGCAGAGATCCATCCCGACGTTCCGAGCCCGGCAAGCCGGTCGCACTGACATGCGCGGCATCGGCCTGTTTCATGCGATCAGAAGCGCCGTCATGGCGCTTTTTTTCTTGGTCGCCCTGCCGGCTTTGGCTGAGGAGGAGATGCGGTTCGACAAGGAGCCGCTGCTCATCCAGACAGCCGCCGGCAAGATGCTGCATTTTACCGTCGAGGTCGCCGCCACCGGTGATCAGCGCGCCCGCGGGCTGATGTTTCGCAAGTCGATGGCTGATGACGCCGGCATGATTTTCGATTTCGGGCAAACACGGCGCGTTGCCATGTGGATGGAGAACACCATCCTGCCGCTCGACATGCTCTTTGCCGACGACACCGGCACGATCCGCCACGTCAAGGAAAACGCAAAACCCTATTCACGCGAGATCATCGATTCGATGAGCCCGGTGAAATACGTCGTCGAACTCAATGCCGGCATCGTCGGCAAATTCGGAATCAAGCCGGGCGACAGAATCGTGAGCGCCACGACGACGAAGGCGAAGTGACGGCGCACCAGCTCGCGAGGTGCGATGTGGCCAGCAAGAAATCCAAGAAATCAGGATATTGAATGGTCGGAGTGGAGAGATTCGAACTCCCGACCCTCTGGTCCCAAACCAGATGCGCTACCAGACTGCGCTACACTCCGTGCCGTGATTGGCAGCGGGAATACACGGTTCACTTCGTCGTCGCAACCCATAAATCCAGCTGTGGCCGGAGATTTCTCACCAGGCCTGTGGATGCAAGGGGAAAATCCCGGTCGGCCTTCAATTTACCTGTGAGGCGCAATTGGACGTCAGGGCGATCAGCCCTAGCCGCGGGCGATGAGGCCGATATATTGGGCATAGCTGATAGCGACATAGAAGAAAGCGGTGATGCCAGCTCCTATCATAATGGCATTGAACTCTGTCGAACGTCTCATCATGCGTGCATCCACTGAAGCCGATTGAGCCGCAAACTAGTGCCCGCGGCCGGCTGCGGCAATCTGCTTGTGATCACAACATGAGACAATTGGTAATATTGCGCAATCGCCTGCAATGCCTGCGGATTTAGGTGGAATGGCAATCGACACGAGCGATGAATGTGCTGAGCCGCCCGAGTTAACGATAAGCCTTGCTTCCCAACACATTGGCGCATCGTCGCTGTGGCTGTGGCAGCGGCGTCGCGATCCGCTTTTTTCTTGAAAAAACGGGGATTCGCGGATAAGCAAAATTCAACTCTTCGCGTTATCGCAAACGACGAAGCAAGGACCCGGCAACGGGATTGAGACCATGAAAGGCGGGGCGCTCTGTCCCTGCATATTCGGAGATGCCGCAGTCATGTCTGCCAAGATCTATCGTCCTGCTAAGACCGCCATGCAGTCAGGCAAGGCCAAGACCCATCTCTGGGTGCTTGAATTCGATCAGGAGTCGCCGCGCAAGATCGATCCGATCATGGGCTACACCTCCTCGGGCGACATGCGCCAGCAGGTAAAACTCACTTTCGAAACGCAGGCGCTTGCCGAATCCTACGCCCAGCGCAACGGCATCGAATACCGCGTCATCGCGCCGAAGGATCCGGTCCGCCAGGTTGTGGCCTATCCGGATAATTTCCGCTATACCCGCACGCAGCCCTGGACGCATTGAGATTTCTCGTCCACATATGGCGCGTTCGGTCGCGCTCTTTAAACGTGACCGCCGGACGGCCCCTTAGCTCAGCTGGATAGAGCACCTGCCTTCTAAGCAGGTTGTCGCAGGTTCGATTCCTGCAGGGGTCGCCACCTGCTTTTCAAGTGTTTGTTTTTGTTGTTTTTCTGGACGCTCACCCCTCATTGGGGAATGGTTTAGGGGCGGTATTCGGTCAAAAAAACCCCGCCGAAGCGGGGCAAGTCGTGACAACGGATCGCACAGGGGCGGCATTGCCGCTTGCGGACCAGCGGAAAAGCGATCTGGCGGAGCCGCAAAGCCAACCGACCGGTCACGGGTCTCCATCATCTCGCTGACCAGTGGGCTTCGTACCGCTCTCAAGTTCATCGGAAGATCAGCAGCTTGCACACCGCCAACTGCTTCTGGAAGCGGAGGATACGCGGCTGGATCGGAATTATTGTTCGAACTCATCTCGCAACACCACGAGGTGCTACTTTGAGCAACAGCAATCTTTCGTTCGACGAATGTACGGAGATCTTGGATCCGAGCGCCCGACCGCATAACCCACCACATCAACATCGTAGAGACGAATGGCAACAGCTCGCGCAAAGCCGCGCCCGAAAGGCCGGCTGACGCTGTCGAAAAATCGCAGCGCGCGGATGGGCCCCATCCACGCGCCGAAGTAGCCTGACTTTTGCGCGCCGCGTGGCGGGTTTTGCTCCGCCGTTGGCACGATTGCTGCGGCGATCGGACGACCGCCGCAACGGGTGTTGTTACAGGAGAAAATCGCCTGCACCCAGCTGGACGTGGCCCTGCAGCTGAATCTCGAAGTCATGAACACCGTCGCCGTTCAAATCGGCCTGGATAACGGTATGGTCGTCCTCGTAGTGCCACGCGAGCGCGCCAGCCTTCTTGTCGAACAAAGCATTCTCCTGCGCCTGGAAATGGAAGGCTGCATCGCCCTGCGCAGAGCCATTCGCATCTATCGCCGAGAGGTCGATCTTATCCACGCCGTGCTGGAAGTCGCTGATGACGTCGCGGTTCGAGCCGGACCCAGTTTCTGTCGCAGTTTTGAAGACAAATGTATCCGAGCTGGTGCCACCGGTCATGATGTCCTTTCCGGCACCGCCAATGATGACGTCCGCGCCGGCGCCGCCGTCAAGCTTGTCCGCGCCGGCCCCGCCATTGAGAACGTTGCCGCCGTTATTGCCGCCGGTCAGCACGTCGTCGTAGCTGGAGCCGGTCACGTTTTCGATGCTGACGAGCTTGTCACCGGTGGCGTGCCCGCCCGATGCGGTCCAAGTCGCCAAGCTGACGTGGACCCCCGCGTCGGAACCCGCATAGCTGGCCGTGTCGTTGCCATTACCGCCATCGAGCACGTCCGCGCCGGCGCCGCCCTTCAACACGTCATTGCCGGCGAGACCCTTGAAGGTTTCGTTGCCGCCGTTGGACTGACCGGTGTGTGGCATGATGTCGTTGCCATTGGTGCCGGTATATTCCTTCGTGGTGGTCGGCGAAGTCGGTGAGGTTGGCGCAGTCGGCGCTGTCGGCGCTGTCGGCGAAGTCGGCGCTGTCGGCGAAGTCGGCGCTGTTGGCGAAGTCGGCGCTGTTGGCGAAGTCGGTGTGGTTGGCGTTCCAGATGTCGGGCTGGAGCCGGATTCATAGGCACCCATGTCGACAGTTCCAACGACGCGATGGTCGCCGTCCAGATCGACGGAGCTGACGCCGTACTTGCTGGTCCCGTGGTCGATCGCCGTCGAGCTGGAGCTGAGGTGGAAGTTGTCGCTCGATGCCCCTAAGAATTTAGGGTCAACGCCGAGCTGGTTGCCGTTCGCCGTGCTCGGCATCGCGTTGCCGCCGTCCGTCTTGACCGAGGCCTGGCCGGCCGTGCCGTTGTAGGTGATGTTGTTGGCCCAGACGACATTGTTGTTGGTGCCGCCGCTTGACGTGTTATCGATCGCAGTGTTGTTCTGGTTCACCGACGGGTCGGCTACGCCAATGTTATTGACCCAGGTGTTGTTGCTCGATGCCGAGTTGCTGAGCTCGCCCCGCCAAGTGCCGGAGTTCAGCGGGTCCTGATTGTTGTGGTATGCGGTGTTGTTCGACACAGTGACGGAGTCGCTCCAGGTAACCTGAATGCCTTTGCCGCCGTTCCCGTAGACGAGGTTGTTGTCGACCAGGGTCTTGAAAGTGTAGTTCGGGTTACCGCTCGCCTGGGTGCTCTGGAAATCGTCGATGATGATGCCGTTGCCGTCGGTGTGCTCACCAGACTTTGTGACGTTGTCGTGCGAAATGTTGTTGCGCACGATGTTCCGGTATCCGTCCGTCGAGGTATCACCGGTGATGTTCCGGTTCTGGTAGATGGAGATGCCCGAGAACCAGCCTGTCGAAGCGTTATTGTAAGTCTCGTTGCCTTCGATGTGGACGAAGTCCGACTGGTTGAACTGGATGCCCGACTCCCCGCTGCCGTGGACCTTGTTGTTGAGGATCTGGACGTGGTGGACGTTGTTCGCTTCGATGCCGTCGCCTTTGGCGCCGCCGATGTCAAAGCCGTCGATTACCACGTGGTTGGCGTTGACACTGATCGCGTTCCACGAGCCCGCGGGCGGCCGGATCAGCGCCCCGCCGGGCACTTCCGAGCGGAGCGTGATGTCGCCTGCCGCCGAGCCGTCCTTGTCGATGTTGATGCTCTCGTTGTATGTCCCCGGTTTCACCACGACCTCGTCGCCAGGCTTAAGGTCCGAAGCCATCGCCTCGCTGATCGTGCGAAAAGGGGAGGTGGCACTGCCGTTACCGCCGCTGCTGCTCGAAGCTACGTAGTATGTTGTCATGGTTTCGTTCCTCAACTTCAGCGTTGTCTAATATTTTGTGGTTAATCATCCGTTGCGGCGGGGGTTATAGGACGACGTTTTGAAGGGCGCAACAGCTTAGAAACAGTAAGTACTTGAGAAACATAGCCATATTGCTGCCACAATATCCAGATCACCCCCAAGTTACATTTTGAAATATTTGCGGAAATCCGATTCGCCCAAATTGGGACAAACTATATATCTCGCACGCCGCGAATTATTCTTTCTGCAACCATGGCGACACCCACCCATTGAAAAGATTAGGAAAACCTGATGGACGTGACTGGAATCCTGCCGCCAAGGCGGAATCAACATTTTTTGTGAATTTTTCAATTTTTGGCAGCTTCGCCTTCACGATTGGGGCTAATTTAGATGGCCGTGGCAAGGCCAACACCCTCTCGGGGGTGCTCGATTCGATCATGAGTCGCCTTCAAGACTGATTAGATAATGGGCACACCGCTCCTCCGCCGACACATGCTGGCCGGTGAAATTCGCTTCAAAGCGCAGGCTCTCGCGGAAGCCTATACTCAGCGCCACGCCATCGAATGCGTGTGATCGCGCCGAAAGACACTCCTCAGCTGGTGGCATATCCTGAATAATCCTGAACTCGAACCCCGCCGATTTAGAGAGCGTGGGCAGGACGATTCATCCATAGTTCGGGGGCCAATCGCCAGATTAAAAGGGAAATTTGTTCGGACCCCTCATTTGGCTTGGAGGCGGCTGGTCCCATTTGGGCGCGGGTCCTTCGGCGGCACATCGAGCGCCATGGCGAATGTTCAGACGCTCTCGGCCTCGCAGTTGTTCTATAGGGAGAGAAATATTGCTCTTCTTCGTGGCTGGTCATTCCGATGCCGGAGCCATGACGATTTCGGTTGGCTGACATGTCGTCACGCAGGCGGCAAGCAGTTCTATGGAGATCATCTTTGATACATCGCGGACGCGAATAATTTTATCCAAGACTGTCCAGTAATCGTCGCAACAGGTCTATTTCGTGTAGTGTGACGCAGCCAAGACAAAGACAGAAATTCTGCGGATGTCGCCGAAAAGTTGAAATGTCGCAGAATTATATATGTTTCAACCTGCGCCAAACTCTTCCTAGCCACAATAGGTGGGATGCTGCCGCCGAAAACGGCGTGTACCCTTCCTGTCAATTCTCGGGGGCGAGTATGGGAACGATTTGTTTGAGGATCGGCGCCGCTGCATTTCTATATGCAATGAATGCCTACGCCGTTGATCTTCCTGCGGGGGCCAAAAAGGCTACAATGGACGAGTTCAAAGCTTTTGCAGACGGCAAGCCTGTGAAAGTAGAAATTCTCGATCTGGAAAAGCCTGTGTCCGCCGAACTCGTTTGGAGTTGGAAGAAGGGCACCATTACCGGTAAAGCCGATGTCGGCGGCAAAACGATCGACGTGAAAACGAAACTCACTTTCAAGGGCGATAAGGCCTGTTCTGCCGGCAAAGGCGAAAAGCCAAGCTGCCACGTTATCTATATCGACGGCGACAAATTCTACGAAGTTCGAGATGACATGAAGGTGCACGCAGTTTCGACGGTCGATTGAGGTTCGCAGTCATCCCGCAGCTCCCGACCTCCGCACTTATGGAGCTCGATCGATCCCGCTACTCCCGTTGCCCTGACGCTGCAGCTTCCATCATTCCTGTGGTAATTGCCGGACGGCAAGGGCCGGCCATCCGACAGCGGCCAAAGCTGATATGCGGTCGCCGTCGACAAGCTACGCCGATGCAGCCGGGCCTGTGTTCCTGACTTTTGAAGTCCTATGGGAGACTAGAACCGTTCGGTTCTTCTCAGCGGTCCAGGAAATGCTCGAAGTAAACTTCTGGAATGGGGTAGGCGTAGACGCCTCGGTCGACGAAGCCGCGTCGATAAAGGCAATTTCTGAGCGCCGCGTTATAATCGAGGCTTCTCTGGTCCGGCGAGCCGCGTCGCCACGAACTTGCTTCCGGCACGCACCGCTGGAGCGCCTTGTCATACCGGGCGAGGAGGACCGGGTCGGTATCGACTCGAATGCCGCTGTAGGATTGATAGTTAGAAGGAGATTCTGCGGCTGATATACAGCCGAAGCTAAGCACAAGACCAACAACTGCCATCAATCGCATTGGATTAAGCGCTCCCCAGATCGATTTTCGAAGTCATCTGCCGGAACGTTATTGATTCCAGCGCCTGTGGGCAAGGGGGTTGGAAGGTGCCGGGATGGCTGCCGCCGCAGAATGGCGGCAGCTTTTGTCAGCAACCGAGATCAATCGAGGAGATCGGCCGGCACCTTGCCGCCATTTTCTGAAAGCCGCTTCATCAGCGCCTTGTGCAGCCACATGTTCATTTTCGCGGAATCGTCGGTATCGCCGGTATAACCGAGTTCGGCGGCGAGTTCCTTGCGCTCAGTCAAACTGGCATCCATCCCGACTGCCTTCATCAGGTCGACGATCGAATGGCGCCAATCGAGTTTCTGGCCGCTCTTCTTCACAGCCGCGTCGAGGATTGGAACAATATCGACTGTCGCTGTCGCCGGGGCCGAGGCCGGCTTAGTTTGCGCAGGAGAGGACGCAGGCGTCGGACTGGGGGCTGACGGGGGTGAGACGGGAGCCTGGGCTGGCGCTGTCTTTGCTGCGCCGCTGGCGACAGGTTCGCCTGCTTTTGCTTCTCCAAAGATTGCATGTTTGATCTTGTCGAAAATGCCCATTCTTGAACCTCCGGCTTCGTAAAATAGGAACATGCTGAACATGGAGGCCGGGCCGGGCATATCCAGACGAACGAAGATCTTCTTTGCTCCTGCACTAGAGCAGCGAGAAACCGGAGCAGGCGCTGCGAGGGTGATCGAGTTGGCCGGCCGCCGTGTCGACAGCCGCAACTAAGCAGCCGCTTATGATTACTGCGTACTCCTTCGGAATTTAGATACAGCGGCTAAATTGGGGGGAAATTCTCGCTCATGCCTATTTTTGGCACAGTAGCTTTCGTAACGCTTACTCAGTAATAACTACGCGCCGTCATTCTCGGCCGCCGCGCAGGTTCATGACGGGCTGGAATGAAACCTTAGCAAGTCCTTCTCGTTGGCTGGCATGGATGTCGGGGGTACTCGGCGTCCAATCGATCGAAGGCACGCGCGTTCCTCGATTTTCGCAGGTCGGACGAACCGTCCGGCATATGAAAACGGAGGAAGATGATGACTCAAATGCACAGTAGATTGCCAATTGCTCTGTTCGCATGCGCCTGCGCCGTTCTTGCCATGCCGGCAGACCATGCACACGCGACTGACATTGGCGTGTCGGTAAATGCAGGCAATGCCACCAGCGCCGACGTCGAAGCTTCGCCTGGCCGCGGAAACGGGGTTGATGCGACGGCCGACGCAGCCATAGGCGGCTCGAGCGGCGTTGACGCAAATGCGTCCGCCAGTGCTCGCGGCGGCGGCGGTATCGATGCCAATGTCAATGGCATTGTCGGGGGCAGTGATCTCGCGACTGGCGCTAATGCCAGGCTCGGCGGCGATGGCGGCGTCAATGCCGATATCAACGCCCGGACTGCCGGCTCCCGGGAGGTCGATGACAAGGCCACGGCTTCCATTGGCGGTAGTAGCGGAGCAGGCACCAAGCTTGCCATTGGCGACGCGAACGACAGGGGCGGGATGACAGCTGCTCGTAACGGCACCCTCAGCGCATCGCAGGCTCGCACGATTGCGGCGTTTCGAGAGAGACCCGTCGACGAGCAACGCAAGATGCTTGTCCGTTGCGCCGATATCTCCGCCGCCGGCAGCGGCGATGCCGGGCTTTCCGGTCTCTGCAGTCTGTTGCAGGCGTCGGTCTCCCACTGAACGTGAAAGACCCGCCGGTGCGGAAGGCACGACGGGTCTTTTCGCGAACTAAGCTTCTCGGACTTAGTGCAGGATCTGGCTGAGGAACAGTTTGGTGCGCTCATGTTGCGGGTTGTCGAAGAACTCGGCCGGTGAGTTCTGCTCGACGATCTGGCCCTGATCCATGAAGATGACGCGGTTGGCGACCTGGCGGGCAAAACCCATTTCGTGGGTGACGCAGAGCATGGTCATGCCTTCCTCCGCGAGACCGACCATCGTGTCCAGCACTTCCTTGATCATTTCAGGATCGAGCGCCGAAGTCGGCTCATCGAACAGCATGATCTTCGGGTTCATGCAGAGCGACCGGGCGATCGCCACGCGCTGCTGCTGACCGCCGGAAAGCTGTCCCGGATATTTATTGGCCTGTTCGGGGATCTTGACCCGCTTCAGGAAGTGCATGGCGATTTCTTCCGCCTGCTTCTTCGGCATCTTGCGCACCCAGATCGGCGCCAGCGTGCAATTTTCGAGGATCGTCAGGTGCGGGAAGAGGTTGAAGTGCTGGAATACCATGCCGACCTCGCGGCGCACCTCGTCGATCTTCTTCAGATCGTTGGTGAGCTCGGTGCCGTCGACGATGATCTGGCCCTTCTGGTGCTCTTCGAGACGGTTGATGCAGCGGATCATCGTCGATTTTCCCGAACCGGACGGGCCGGCGATGACGATGCGTTCGCCGCGCATGACCTTCAGGTTGATGTCGCGCAGCACGTGGAAATCGCCGTACCACTTGTTCATGTTGATGATTTCGATCGCCACTTCCGTTGCGGAAACGGTGAGCTTTTTAGCTGGAGCTTCAGCCATATTGTTTTCCCTCATTCTTATCGTTTGTGGCCGGTGTCGAGGTGACGTTCGATGAATGCTGAATAGCGCGACATGCCGAAGCAGAAAATCCAAAAGGCGAAGCCGGCAAAGATCAGCCCGGTAAGCGGCGTGACTGCGGTTGCCCAGTTTGGATCGGTGAAGAAGAATCGAACGATGCCGAGCAGGTCGTACATGCTAATGATCGACACCAGGGAGGTATCCTTGAACATGCCGATGCACGTGTTGACGATACCAGGTATCACCAGTTTGATCGCCTGTGGCAGGATGATCAGCCGCATCTTCTGCCAGTAGCCGAGGCCGAGTGAATCGGCTCCCTCGAATTGACCCTTCGGGATCGCCTGCAGCCCCCCGCGAATGACCTCGGCCATGTAGGCGGAGGCGAAGATCGATACTCCGACAATCGCCCGCAGCAGTTTGTCCACCGTCCAGCCCGCCGGAAGGAACAGCGGCAGCATGACACTCGCCATGAACAGCACCGTGATCAACGGTACACCGCGTACGACTTCGATGAAAATGACGCAGACGGTGCGGATAACAGGCATGTGTGAGCGTCTGCCAAGTGCCAGGACAATGCCGAGCGGGAAGGAGACGGCGATGCCGACGAAGGACAGCACCAGCGTTACCATCAGCCCGCCCCAGCGGGGGGTCTCTACGATTTCTAGGCCAAATCCGCCGTAGAGCAGAATGATGGAAATGATCGGAAGCGCGATGAAAAGCAGGATTGCATTCAGCCCCTTGCGCGGTGCCGACGGAATGAGCATCGGTACGAGTAGGAGTATGAAGAGAATCCCGACCAGAGTCGGCCGCCAGCGCTCGTCGAGCGGATACCCGCCATAGATGATCTGGTCGAACTTGGCGTTGATAAATGCCCAGCATGCACCGTTCCAGCCGTCTGGCTGGATGCCGCCCTGCACGGCAGTGGCGCAGAAGGTGCGGTCCGGACCACTCCAGACCGCCTGCACGAAGAGCCAGTCGATCGCGTGGACAAGGGCCCAGGCGAGAAAGACAAGTGCCAGGGCGGTGAGAATTATATCCTTCGGCGTCGCCAGCAGGTTACGGCGAAGCCAAGCGACCGCGCCCCTTTCTCCTGAGGGAGGCGGCTCCGGCGCCAGTATGGCGGTTCGGACGAAAGCGTTGCTCATCTTATCTCTCCACCAGCGCCATCTTGGCATTGAACCAGTTCATGAACAGCGAGGTCACGACACTGAGGCTGAGATAGACGACCATCCAGATGAGGATCACCTCGACAGCCTGACCGGTCTGGTTCAGTGTTGTGCTGCCGACGGCGACGAGATCGGCAAAACCGATTGCGATCGCCAGCGATGAGTTCTTGGTGAGATTGAGGTACTGACTGCTCAGCGGCGGAATGATGATGCGGAAGGCCTGCGGAATGACGACTAGCCGGGTGATCGACGAGGGGTGAAGCCCGAGTGCGCCTGCAGCTTCCGTCTGTCCCTTCGGCACGCCGCGAATGCCTGCGCGCACGATCTCGGCTATGAAGGCAGCGGTGTAGAAGGAAAGTGCCAGGAAGAGCGACATGAACTCCGGCCCAACAACGGAACCGCCGGTGAGGTTGAATTTGCCTGCGATCGGATAATCGAAGGAAAGTGGCGCGCCGGCGACTAGGAAGGCGATAAGCGGCAGGCCGATCAGCAGGCCGATCGAAGCCCAAATCGTATGGAACTGCTGACCCGTCGCGGCCTGCCGGCGATGCGCCCATCGGGCCGTGGCGATGACGGCGATGATCGCGACGACGAAGGCGACGCCGACGAGCCAGAAAGTCTCGCCGAAAATCGGCTTGGGAAAGGAAAGGCCACGGTTGTTCAGATAGGCGCCGAGCGGCAGATGCAGTGACTCGCGCGCATTCGGCAGAACTGCCAGAACGCCCGAATACCAGAAGAAGATGACAAGCAGCGGCGGGATGTTGCGGAAGACCTCGACGTAAACCGTGCACAGCTTGGCTATCAGCCAGTTCCGCGACAGGCGGCCGATGCCGATGATGAAGCCGATGATCGTGGCGGTGATGATGCCCGTAACGGCGATCAGGATCGTATTCAGAAGGCCGACGACCAGCGCGCGGCCATAGGTCGAATCGCTTGAATAGGCGATCAGCGACTGACCGACCTCGAAGCCGGCGCGGCCGTTCAGAAAGCCGAAGCCGGACGCGATGTTGGCGCGCGCCAGATTGACGGCGGTGTTGTGCGCAACCCACCAGACGAAGACGACCAGCAGGACGATGGTGAGAACCTGGAAGAAGATACCCCGAACTGTCGGGTCGTAGAGGACGGACTGAAAACTCCAGCCGCTTCTGGATAGACGTGTTGACTCCAAAGCCTGGTGCGTCATGCTTGGCCAATTCCCCATTACGCTCCTTTTCGGAGCTTTTTTATTGGAGGAGGAAAGGCGGTCGCCCGCCTTTCCGTCTTCATGCGTGATGCCGCTCAGCGAACCGGCGGAGCGTACTGAATGCCGCCCTTGTTCCACAAGGCGTTGAGGCCGCGCGCGATCTTGAGCGGGCTGCCCTGGCCGATGTTGCGCTCGAAGACTTCGCCGTAATTGCCGACGTTCTTGACGATGTTGTAAGCCCAGTCGTTGGTCAGGCCGAGATCGGTGCCGATCTTGGTATCCGCCTCGACGCCGAGGAAGCGCTTGATATCGGGATTCGGCGAGTTCTTCATCTCGTCGACATTGGCCTGAGTGATGCCGAATTCTTCGGCATTGATCATCGCATAGCCGACCCAGCTGACGATATCGAACCACTGGTCGTCACCCTGACGTACGGCTGGGGCGAGCGGTTCCTTGGAGATGATTTCCGGCAGAATCGTATGTTCGTCCGGATTCTTCAGCGTCAGGCGCAGCGAATAGAGGCCGGACTGGTCGGTGGTGTAGACGTCGCAACGGCCGGCATCATAGGCCGCATTGACCTCGTCCAGCTTTTCAAAGACCACCGGATTGTACTGCAGATTGTTGGCCTTGAAATAATCGGCGAGGTTGAGCTCGGTGGTCGTGCCCGACTGGACGCAGACAGACGCGCCGGAAAGTTCCAGCGCCGACTTCACGTTGAGGCTCTTGCGGACCATGAAGCCCTGGCCATCATAATAGTTGACGAAACGGAAGTTCAGGCCAAGCGCCGTATCGCGGTTGATCGACCAGGTCGTATTGCGGGCGAGGACGTCGATTTCGCCGGACTGAAGCGCCGGGAAGCGGTTGGCGGCACTGAGGGGGGTGAATTTCACCTTCGTCGGATCGCCGAAGACGGCCGACGCGACGGCCTTGCAGAAGTCGACGTCGAAGCCTGCCCAATTGCCGGAAGCGTCAGGCGCGGCAAAGCCAGCGAGCCCGGTGTTGACGCCGCACTGAATGAAACCCTTTGCCTTTACATCACCGAGAGTCGTGGCCGAAGCAGCCGAGGCGCCAAGAGCGAAAACTGCTGCGCCAATCGCGGCGGACAGAAGCTTGTTCTTCATTTTTTTCCCAACCTTTTCCGTTGTATTATCTTTTCTTGTGGGGCGTTTCGGCGGAAAACTCTGCCACCCCCATCGTCTCGACACCCTCCCGGCGCGAGTACCCTATCACAGTCGCAAATGTCACTATGGTCAAGTGTCGCCATGCATAATTGCGGCAAAATTCAGAATTTTGCCCCATTGCGCCGCATTCGAAGGCGGTTGGCTAGGAAATGAGCGCCCGCTTGCGGAAAAATAACGCTAATTTGAAAAACCGAGGCGACAGTTGTCCCCCTGGTCAAGGGGTTGACCGGATCGGGCGAGGCGTCCAAAAGTCTGGCTTTGCGCCCCTCGCCAAAGGCTATTTCCGACATGAAAGACAAAGACAGCTTGCTGCAGACCGCCGGCATCAATACCCGCCTGACCCATATCGGCAACGACCCCTTCGATTATCACGGCTTCGTCAATCCGCCGGTCGTGCATGCCTCGACGGTCCTGTTTCCGAACGCGGCGACGATGGAAACGCGCTCGCAGAAATATACCTATGGTACGCGCGGCACACCGACGACGGATGCGCTTTGCGAGGCGATCGATGCGCTCGAAGGTTCGGCCGGCACGATCCTCGTCCCCTCGGGGCTGGCAGCCGTCACCATTCCGTTCCTCGGGTTTGTCGCCGCCGGCGATCACGCACTTGTCGTCGACTCGGTTTATGGCCCGACGCGCCATTTCTGCGATACGATGCTGAAGCGCCTCGGTGTCGAGGTGGAATATTACGATCCGGCGATCGGCGCCGGCATCGAGACGCTGTTCCGGCCGAACACCAGACTCGTCCATACCGAGGCTCCCGGTTCCAATACCTTCGAAATGCAAGACATTCCGGCGATCGCGGCGGTCGCCCATCGCCGAGGCGCCGTCGTCATGATGGACAACACCTGGGCGACGCCGCTTTATTTCCGGCCGCTCGATCACGGCGTCGATATCTCCATCCATGCGGCGACGAAATATCCGTCCGGCCATTCCGATATCCTGCTCGGAACGGTATCGGCCAATGCGGAGCACTGGGAGCGGCTGAAGGAGGCGAACGGTGCCCTTGGCATCTGTGGCGCACCCGACGATGCCTATCAGATCCTGCGCGGATTGCGCAGCATGGGCGTGCGCCTCGAGCGGCATTATGAAAGCGCACTCGATATCGCGGAATGGCTGGAGGGGAGGGAGGATGTCGCCCGCGTGCTGCATCCGGCGCTGCCGAGTTTCCCCTCCCACAATATCTGGAAGCGCGATTTTAAGGGCGCCAGCGGCATCTTTTCCTTTGTGCTTGCCGCTGAGAGCCCCGAGAAATTCAAACCGAAGGCGCATGCCTTCCTCGATGCGCTGAGGATTTTCGGTCTCGGATATTCCTGGGGCGGCTTTGAAAGCCTCGCGCTGCACGCCTATCTCAACGACCGCAAGATCGCCAAGGCGCCGAAGGAGGGTCCTGTCATCCGCCTGCAGATCGGCCTTGAAGACGTGGCCGACCTCAAGGCCGATATTGAACGGGGTTTTGCGGCGGCAAGTGCAGTCTGAGCCGTTGCGGCTAACACATGTCGCGCAAAAGGATGCAGCGGTTTTGTGGCAACGACATGCGTAAAACAAACACCTAAAGCGCAAGGAGCAAATCTGAAAGATCGTGACGCGCTTTAGGTGATGCAGCCGCTTGCCGAGCCTAACAGCGTGCCCTCAGCCCGGTAGCCGTAGATCCAGTCGAGATCGGCCGCCAGGCTTTGCGGCGGCTTCAGGCCGAGCACCAGATCGCGGCCGATCCGGATCGGCCCCTTCGCATGATAGGCAAATTTGTTGAAGGCGCCGCGCTGGCGAAGCTTTGCAATGCGCGGCGCGCGATGCCTTTCAAAGAGCGTCAGCGCTTCCGCCACGGGACGATTGGCGAGAAACGCGGCAAGTTCGTAGGCGTCTTCGACCGCCATGGCCGCTCCCTGGGCGGCAAAGGGCATCATCGCATGCGCGGCGTCGCCGATCAGAACCGTCCTGTGGCCGTCCTGCCACCCGCCCGGCGTGGTTTCGAAGAGCGGCCAGAAAGTCAGCTTCTGCTGTTCTTCGAGCAGCGAGACGATCGCGCTGTTCCAGCCGGAAAGCTGCGCCTTGAGCCGCGCGCGCTGCTCTGCGGTCGGCTCGCTGCGCCAAGCCTGCGGCGAGACATTGCCGGCGGTGATCGCCACCATGTTGATGCTGCCGATCTCTTTCAGCGGATAGCAGACAAGATGGGCCGATCCGCCGAGGAAAGCCGAAACGCTTGTCCGGTCGAGAAAACCTGGCGCCTGGTCTTCGGGAATGGTGAAGCGGTAGGCGATATTGCCGGAAAAGCGCGGTGAGGGGCTGCCGGGCACGGATTGCCGGAGCTTCGACCAGACGCCGTCCGCGCCGATGATGACATCGGCAGCGCGCTCGACAGGCGGCGAATTCGATTCCACTCGCACACCAAGATGAAGCCGGCAGAGCGGATCGGCTTCGATCGCCGTGAGAAGCGCATTCTGCAATGTGGCGCGGTGCAGCACGCCATAGGGTGCACCCCAGCGCTGTCGCGCGAATTTGCCGGCCGGCACGGCCGCGAGCTGGCGCAGCGAACCGCCTGACATCAGCCGGATCGCTTCCGGTTCGAGCCAGACTTTTGAAAGTCCCTCGACGACGCCGAGTTCTGCCAGGATGCGGGAGGCGTTCGGCGAAACCTGCAAGCCGGCGCCAACTGCGACGAGTTCATCCGCCTGCTCGAAAATCTCCGAGCTGATGCCCCAACGCGAAAGCGCAAGCGCAGCTGTCAGCCCGGCAATGCCGGCGCCGATGATGGCGGCATGTTCGACCGGCATTGTCAGTCCGATCCGGATTCTGGACGGTTTACGCCGCCTTCACGTGGAAAACGCAGCCGGCCGGATTGGTCTGGCTCGGCTTGAGAGATGCATTATAACGGTAAAGCGTCGAGCAATAGGAGCAGACCTTCTCGTTGTCGTCGCCCATGTCGATGAAGATATGCGGGTGGTCGAAAGGAACCGAAGCGCCGGTGCACATGAATTCCTTGACGCCGACTTCGATGACGCGATGACCGCCGTCGTTCTGGAAGTGGGGAATGTTGTGGCCGGCCATGTCGCTCTCCGAATGCTTTGAAAGTGCGCGAACCTTATAAGCCTTCGTCTCAAATGTGTAGAGCCAAAGCGCCGTGCCGGGCACAGTTTTTACCCACAATTTGGCTTCCCGCCGAGAGGCGGCTCGACTATGGTCGCGCCAAAAGGAAGGCCCGATGAACCTGAATACACCCGCATTTTCAAGCTTCACTCATGATGGATTGAAGATCGCCTTTTTCGACGAGGGCGACCCCTCCGGCGTGCCTGTCCTGTTGATCCATGGCTTTGCTTCGACGGCAAGCGTCAACTGGGTGCATCCGGGCTGGCTGAAGACGCTGGGCGATGCGGGCTACCGGGTGATCGCCATCGACAATCGCGGCCATGGCGCAAGCGACAAGCCGCACGATGCCGAAGCCTATCGCCCCTGGGTCATGGCCGGCGATGCGATCGCCTTGCTCGATCATCTCGGCATCCCTGAGGCGAATCTCATGGGCTATTCGATGGGGGCGCGCATTTCTGTATTTGCAGCACTTGCCAATCCGCATCGCGTCCGCTCGCTGGTGCTCGGCGGCCTCGGCATCGGCATGACCGATGGGGTCGGCGACTGGGATCCGATCGCCGATGCGCTGCTGGCTCCGTCGCTGGAGGTCGTGACGCATGACCGCGGCCGCATGTTCCGCGCCTTCGCCGAACAGACGAAAAGCGACCGCACTGCGCTAGCCGCCTGCATCCGCGGCTCGCGCGACCTTGTCGCTCGCTCCGATATGGGCAAGCTCTACATGCCGACCCTGATCGGTGTCGGCACCAAGGACGATATCGCCGGCTCGCCGCAGGAGTTGGCTGCCCTGATGCCCGAGGCCGAAGCGCTCGATATTCCCGGCCGCGATCACATGCTCGCCGTCGGCGATAAGGTTTTCAAGCAGGCGGTGCTGGCCTTCTACGCAAGGGTTGCCGAGGGGTGACATCATCGTGATGCCGAAAAACCATGCTAAAAAACCATGGTGACGGCACCCATTTATGTTATTGGCGTTTTCCACTATATATGGGCATTCCGAAACGGCATTCCGGCTGGCAACGAGGAGAGCGGCGATGGTCGCCAAGACAGATATCCGTGCTTTTGAGACTGGCCATCCGCTGAAGGTGATGGATCCGATCTGGGACAGCCTGCGCGAGGAAGCACGGATCGCGGCCGAAAAGGATCCGGTTCTCGCGGCCTTCCTCTATTCGACGGTGATCAATTATCATTCGCTTGAGGAATGCGTCATCCACCGCATCTGCGAACGTCTCGACCATCCGGATATGCAGGCGAACCTGCTGCGTCAGACCTTCGAGGAAATGCTGCTCGACTGGCCGGAGTGGAGCTCCATTCTTCGCGTCGACATCCAGGCCATCTACGACCGCGATCCCGCCTGCCTGCGCTTCATGGAAGCGGTGCTTTATTTCAAAGGTTTCCATGCGCTGCAGACGCATCGTCTCGCCCATTGGCTGCTGAATCGTGGCCGGCGTGATTTCGCGCTCTATCTGCAGAGCCGATCGTCCAGCGTCTTCCAGACCGACATCAATCCGGCTGCGCGTATTGGCAAGGGCATCTTCCTCGATCACGCCACCGGCCTCGTCGTCGGCGAGACGGCCGTCATCGGCGACAATGTCTCGATCCTGCACGGCGTGACGCTCGGCGGCACCGGCAAGGAGGGCGCTGATCGCCACCCGAAGATTGGCAGCGGCGTCATGATCGGCGCCGGTGCGAAGATCCTCGGCAATATCGAGATCGGCTATTGCTCGCGCGTCGCCGCCGGCTCTGTGGTGCTGAAGGCGGTGCCCCCCAAGAAGACGGTCGCAGGCGTGCCGGCCAAGGTTGTGGGCGAGGCCGGTTGTTCCGAGCCGTCGCGCAATATGGATCAGGTAATCGGCGCCGATATCTGAGTGTCGGCGCTGGAAAGACAGAATAAGCGACGGAACCTGAGCGGGGACAGTCATCGCCAAGCGGCGACACCGCCTTTACACCGCTGCTTTTCCTGTGCAAGAAGCGGCCAATCAAGGCCGCTTACGGAGATGACAGAGTGAAGCCAGAAGAAATCAAGAAGCTCGACGCCTACTTCAAACGTACGCTCAACCCGCAGATCGTCGTCAAGGCGCGTCCGCGCAAGAATGATTCTGCGGAAGTCTATCTCGGCGAAGAATTTCTGGGCGTCGTCTATGTCGATGACGAGGACGGCGACCGCTCCTACAACTTTTCGATGGCGATCCTCGACGTCGATCTTTGATCGCGCATGAGAGCTTGAAGTGGACCGGGCGGCAACATCCGCCCGGTTTTTTTTGTTTTTTTGCTGCCGAATCAAATTTTTTTTAAAACGCCTGGTTGTGACAATATGACATATATTAGCAAAAACCGTTAAAGAGGTACGTTCACCGGCGCGCTCGCTTTGTCTTACTGCTGTAACGCAACCTTGAGATGTTTTGCGTCGCACAAGACTACTTGACTATTTGTGCGTTGCGGCTACCCTGCCGCCATCCAACAGCCCAACGGAGGACGGCCATGTTCAACTTTGACGAAGCCAACAAAAAGAGCAAGGAAGCCGTCGACACGGCGCTGAGAACCTATTCCGAGACGACCAGGGGCTTTCAGGCAATCGCCGCGGAAGCCGCTGAATATTCGAAAAAGTCCTTTCAGGATGCCGTAACGCATTTTGAAACCTTGGCAGGCGTCAGGAGCTTCGAGGCCGCTTTCGAACTGCAGACCGGCTACGTCAA
This sequence comes from Rhizobium atlanticum, assembly GCF_030182485.1. Classification (NCBI taxonomy): domain Bacteria; kingdom Pseudomonadati; phylum Pseudomonadota; class Alphaproteobacteria; order Hyphomicrobiales; family Rhizobiaceae; genus Rhizobium; species Rhizobium atlanticum. The sequence goes on along the minus strand of NZ_JAQJCJ010000009.1, from coordinate 35,486 downwards.
ATCGGCCTATGAGAGCTTCGTCTCCGAAACGACCAAGCTCGGCGAAATGTATGCCGATCTCGCCAAATCCGCCTACAAGCCCTATGAGGCGCCGATCGCTGCTGCTGCCGCTGGCGTAGTCAAGTCGCCGAAATCGCCGCAGCCGGCGACCCCCGCTGCCGCCTGAAGCAACGTCAAAAGCGCAACCTGCGCTACATATTGAAAGATAAAGACTGGCTACGCACCTGTAGCCGGTCTTTTTTGTTTCCACTTTCATTGCTGCGTCGGACCGTCCGGGGTCATTTTGGGTCTTTCCCGTGCATGCCGGCATTTCTTGATTGCAGTGTCTGACAGGGGGCTTAAAATCGGCCCATTATGAACTAAGTTAGTGTTTCAGATATTCGGCGGGAAAAGCACCCTCCCATGCTCCGCCGGATTGATCGAGGAATGAATGACAATGATCGCAAAGCCGATCCGGATGCAGAACGACAGCGAAAGGAACGGGGACAACGGAAATCGCGGAACCTCGGTCATCACGCGCACCAAGCCGAAGACCAAGAAGCCTAACCTCTATCGCGTGCTGCTTTTGAATGACGATTATACGCCCATGGAATTCGTCATTCATATTCTGGAGCGTTTTTTTCAGAAGGACCGTGAAAGTGCCACCCGCATCATGCTCCATGTCCACAATCACGGCGTCGGCGAGTGCGGAATATTCACATACGAGGTAGCGGAAACGAAGGTCAGCCAGGTGATGGACTTCGCCCGGCAGCACCAGCATCCGCTGCAATGCGTCATGGAAAAGAAGTGAGGATCTGAACGTGCCAACATTTTCGCCTAGTTTAGAGAAGGCACTCCATCAGGCACTGACCTTTGCCAACGAGCGGCATCATGAATATGCGACGCTCGAGCATCTGCTGCTCGCCCTGATCGACGATGCCGATGCGGCCGCGGTTATGGGCGCCTGCAATGTCGATCTCGACGCGCTGCGCAAGACGCTCGTCGAATATGTCGATAACGAACTTTCCAATCTGATCACCGGTTACGACGAGGATTCCAAGCCGACCTCCGGCTTCCAGCGCGTCATCCAGCGTGCCGTCATCCACGTGCAGTCATCCGGCCGCGAAGAAGTGACCGGCGCAAACGTGCTCGTCGCGATCTTCGCCGAGCGTGAAAGCCATGCCGCCTATTTCCTGCAGGAGCAGGAGATGACCCGTTACGATGCCGTCAACTACATCTCCCACGGTATCGGCAAGCGGCCGGGCGCGTCGGAGACCCGTACTCCGCGCGGCGCCGAAGAGGAGGCCGAGAGCAAGCCGACGGCGCGCGGCGGCGAGGAAGAGGGCGGCCCCAAGAAGCAGCAGGATGCGCTCAAAGCCTATTGTGTCAATCTCAACGAGAAGGCCAAGGGCGGTAAGATCGACCCGCTGATCGGCCGTCATGCCGAGGTCAGCCGCACCATCCAGATCCTCTGCCGCCGTTCGAAGAATAATCCGCTCTATGTCGGTGATCCCGGCGTCGGCAAGACGGCGATCGCCGAAGGGCTGGCCAAGCGCATCGTCGAAGGCAAGGTGCCCGAGGCGCTCGCCGATGCGACGATCTTCTCGCTCGACATGGGCACGCTGCTTGCCGGCACGCGCTACCGCGGCGACTTCGAGGAACGGCTGAAGCAGGTCGTCAAGGAGCTGGAAGAATATCCGGGCGCCGTCCTCTTCATCGATGAAATCCATACGGTGATCGGTGCCGGCGCCACCTCGGGCGGGGCGATGGATGCATCGAACCTGCTGAAGCCGGCCCTGTCATCGGGCGCGATCCGCTGCATCGGTTCGACCACCTATAAGGAATACCGCCAGTTCTTCGAGAAGGACCGGGCGCTGGTCCGTCGTTTCCAGAAGATCGACGTCAGCGAACCGTCGATCAATGATGCGATCGAGATCATGAAGGGGCTGAAGCCCTATTTCGAAGAATATCATCATCTGCGTTATTCCAACGACGCCATCAAGTCGGCCGTCGAGCTGTCGGCCCGCTACATCTCCGACCGCAAGCTGCCGGACAAGGCGATCGATGTGATCGACGAAACGGGTGCGGCCCAGATGCTGCTGCCGCCGTCGAAGCGCCGCAAGCTGATCACCGAGAAGGAGATCGAGGCGACGATCGCCACGATGGCCCGCATTCCGCCGAAGACCGTCTCCAAGGACGACGAGGCCGTGCTTGCCAATCTCGAGCAGGAACTGCGTTCGGTGGTCTACGGACAGGACATCGCGATCGAAGCGCTTTCGACATCGATCAAGCTGGCGCGTGCCGGCCTTCGCGAGCCGAACAAGCCGATCGGCGCCTATGTCTTCTCCGGTCCGACCGGCGTCGGCAAGACCGAGGTGGCAAAGCAACTGGCAGCGTCGCTCGGCGTCGAGCTCCTGCGCTTCGACATGTCGGAATATATGGAGCGGCATACGGTCTCGCGTCTGCTCGGCGCACCTCCCGGCTATGTCGGCTTCGACCAGGGTGGCCTCTTGACCGATGGCGTCGACCAGCATCCGCATTGCGTGGTCCTGCTCGACGAAATCGAGAAGGCGCATCCGGATATCTACAATATCCTGCTGCAGGTCATGGACCATGGCACCCTGACCGACCACAACGGCAAGAAGATCGACTTCCGCAACGTCATCCTGATCATGACGACGAATGCGGGCGCCTCCGAAATGGCCAAGGCGGCCATCGGCTTCGGCTCGTCCAAGCGCACTGGCGAGGACGAGGAGGCGCTGACCCGTCTCTTCACGCCGGAGTTCCGCAACCGTCTCGACGCAATCATCCCGTTCGCGGCGCTGCCGACGGCGGTCATTCACAAGGTCGTTCAGAAGTTCATCATGCAGCTGGAGGCCCAGCTTTCTGAAAGGAACGTCACCTTCGACCTGCATGAGGATGCGATCGCCTGGCTTGCAGAGAAGGGTTACGACGAGAAGATGGGCGCCCGCCCGCTGGCCCGGGTAATCCAGGACACGATCAAGAAGCCGCTCGCCAACGAAATCCTCTTCGGCAAGCTGAAGAAGGGCGGCGTCGTCAACGTCACCGTCGGCCCGAAGGAAGACGGCAAGCCTGGTATCCTGCTGGAAGCCATTCCGGATACGGCGCCGATCAAGCCGAAGCCGGAGGCCGAGGTCGTCCATCCCGAAACCGACGACGAGGATGATGGCGAGCTGAAGACGAAGACGGCCCGCAAGACCCGCGCCAAGACGGTCCCGCAGGCCGAGCCTGAGGTCCGCGACGCCCCCAAGAAGGGAAGCACGGTTCCCAAGGTTCCGCGCAAGAAGTGAGAGTTCGTCACCGAATCGGAAAAGGCCGCGGTATCCGCGGCCTTTTTCTGTTTCCGTCGTTGCCAGGAATTCGCGTTATGCCAGGGCCGCCCGGATCTTTTCGGCATGGGCGGCAAGCACGGCGCCATCTTCCATCTTGCCCGAATGCGGCTTGAGCGCCACACCCTCATGGCGGGGGATGATGTGGAAATGCAGATGGAACACCGTTTGTCCGGCCGCCGGTTCGTTGAACTGGGCGATGAACACGCCATCGGCGTCGAAAACTTGCTGGACCGCCTGGGCGACCTTTTGAACGACGGTAATGGCATGGACGAGGGTGGCGGGATCGGCATCGAGGATATTGCGCGAAGGCGCCTTCGGAACGACGAGCACGTGGCCCGGCGCCTGCGGCATCACATCCATGAAGGCGACCGTATGCTGGTCCTCGTAGATTCGGTGCGAGGGAATTTCGCCGCGCAGGATCTTGGCGAAAATATTGTTGTCGTCATAGGCGCTGGTCATCGCGAAATCTCCTCACGTTCCATTTGATCGGGTAGCGCGCTCGCCGGGGCGGCGTCAATCCTCCTGCCGACGCTCACCCTTGCGGAAGGGGCTGTGCTCGCTCAGCAGCTCACTCATCTGCTCGACATCGGCGCGCTCACGCGCGAGATAATCACCGATCGCGCGGCGCAGTGCGGGATGGGCGACATAATGAGCGGAGTGCGTCGTCACCGGCAGGTAGCCGCGAGCGAGCTTATGTTCGCCCTGCGCTCCGGCCTCGACCCGTTTCAACCCCTTCGCCAAGGCGAAGTCGATCGCCTGGTGATAGCAGACCTCGAAATGCAGGAAGGGGTGGTCCTCGATGCAGCCCCAGTGACGGCCGTAGAGCGTATCGCCGCCGATGAAATTGATTGCGCCGGCAATATAGCGTTCGTCGCGCTTGGCCATGACGAGCAGGATATCGTCGGCCATGCGCTCGCCGATCAGCGAGTAGAATTTGCGGGTGAGATAGGGCCGGCCCCATTTGCGGCCGCCGGTATCCATGTAAAATTTGAAGAACTGGTCCCAGATCCGCTCCGTCAGATCGCGGCCGGTCAGCCAGTCGATGCTGATGCCGGTTTCGAGCGCGGCGCGGCGCTCCTTGCGCAATGCCTTGCGTTTGCGCGAAGCGAGCGTTTCGAGGAAGTCGTCGTGATTGGCATAGCCGTCATTGATGAAATGAAACTGCTGGTCGGTGCGGTGCAGATAGCCGTCCATCTCGAAGACGCCGATCTCCTCGTCCGGCACGAAGGTAATATGCGCCGACGAGATGTCGAGCCGGCGCACGACCTCCTTCAGGCTTTCGGCGATCGCGCTCTGGATCGGCAGCCGCTGCAACCCTTCGGCGACGAGAAGACGCGGCCCGGTCGCGGGTGTAAACGGAATCGAGCACTGCAGCTTGGGATAATAACGCCCGCCGGCCCGCTCAAAGGCGTCGGCCCAGCCGTGGTCGAACACATATTCGCCCTGGCTGTGGTTTTTGAGGTAGCCGGGCAGGGCGCCGATCAACTCGCCGCGATCGGTTTCGAGTAACAGGTGGTGGCCGAGCCAACCGGTTTCGGCTGTGGCCGAGCCGGACTCTTCCAGCGACGACAAAAAGGCGTGCGAAACGAAAGGATTGTAGGTAAGCGTGTTGCCACCCTTCGACGCCCCGGAAAGCCTGGACCAGCTCTCCGGGGAAATCGCGGTGAAGGAGCGTTCTACGCGAATGGACAGTTCATCGGTCATGCGGCGGATGCGAAGCCTGTGGGAGGAGGGTTTCGGCTCTGTTTCAGTCTGCGCATGATCTTGGCCAAAAAGCGAGCGTCAAACCGCACGCGGGTCGAAACCTTCGAAGGTCATCTGGTCTGCATTGGCGAAAGTGCGCCGGCGCGCCTCTTCGTCTCGCACCGTCCAGGTAATCACCGGAATGCCCTTTTCGCGTTCGCCCGTGATGAAGGCATTCGGCAGGTCGTCATAATAATAGGAGATGAAATCGAGACCGATCTCCATCGCCTTGGCATGGGTCTCAAACTCCTCCGGCGTGTTGCCGTTGGCGGTCAGCCCGAGCGGGTAGGGCGAGCCAAGCGCCTTTAGATCGCGCAGCAGCCAATGGTCGAAGCTCATCAGCGCGACCTTGCCCTCATAGCCCTCAAGCACTTCGAGCACGGATTCAGCAAAGCCTTCGTCGTCGGCCTCACGGCCCTTCAGCTCCAGCACCAGGGGCACCTTGCCCTGGACGAGATCGAGGAGTTGGCTGAGCGTCGGCACCTTGTCTCCCGTGCCGCCGACGGCAATCAGCCCGAGTTCCCTGGAGGTGCGCTCGCGGACGTCGCCGTTCAGATTGCACAGACGCTGAAGATCCTCGTCATGAAAGATGATCGGTACGCCGTCGGAGGCGTAATGCAGGTCGCATTCGATCGCGAAGCCGGCTTCGACAGCGCGCGAGAAGGCCGAGAGCGTATTTTCCCAGACAAGCTTATTCAGGTCGTGATAACCGCGATGGGCGACCGGCACGTCCTTGATCCAGTCCGCTTTGGTCATTCTGCGATTTCCATGATAGCGTCGATCTCGACGGCGGCGTTAAGCGGCAGAGCGGCCATGCCGACGGCGGCGCGCGCATGTTTTCCGGCCTCGCCAAGCACACCGGCGATCAGGTTCGAAGCGCCGTTGATGACGAGATGCTGCTCGATGAAATCGGGCGCCGAGGCGACGAAACCGTTCAGCTTGATGACGCGCCGGATGCGGCCGAGGTCGCCGCCCAGCGCAGCTTTGGCCTGGGCGAGGATGTTAATGGCGCAGAGTTCGGCGGCGCGCTGGCCGCTCGCAACGTCGATGGTCTTGCCGAGATGGCCCGATACGGCGACTTTGCCGCCCTCGAGCGGCAGCTGGCCGGAGATGTAGAGAAGATTGCCGCTGATGACATAGGGAACGTAATTTGCGGCGGGTGCTGCGGCTTCGGGCAGGGTTATCCCCATCTCGCTCAAGCGTGCAGCAATTTCATTGGACATTTTCGTCTCCGCTTTTGTTGTCAATGTTTCCAAAATTATGCATCAAGACTAGAATCTTTATTATGACAGCTTCGAGCCTCGATTTGGCCGAAAGAGTTCATATAACATCGCGGCCGAGTCCAATAGGAGTGAATGAATGTTCCGATCGAGTCTAGCCGCTCTGCTTCTCGCCGGCCTTTCCGCCCAAACATGGGCGGCTGCGCCTGCGGCAAGTGCTGCGATCGCGACCGGCCTCGTCGCCCATCGCGCGGTCTACGATTTGGAATTGAAGGATGCGTCGGACCGCTCCGGCATCGCCTCCATGTACGGGCGCATGGTCTATGAATTCGACGGCAACTATTGCCAGGGCTTCACCACAAATTTCCGCTTTGTGACGCAGATCGACACTGGCGACAGCGTACGCGTCAGCGATCAGCAGACAAAGACCTTCGAGAACCTGAAGGACCGCAAGTTTACCTTTGACACCAAATCCTTCACCGACGACCAGCTCGACAAGGAGGTTAACGGCGCGGCCGAGAATCAGGCCAATGGCGTCAAAGTCGATCTCAAGCAGCCGGCGAGCCGCGAGCTGCAGCTTGGCGAAAGCCGCTTTCCGACAGAACACATGCTCGATGTGATCCAGAACGCCAAAGAGGGAAAACGCTTCTTCGAAGCCCGCGTTTTCGATGGTTCCGATGACGGCGACAAGTCGCTGGTGACGACAACGATCGTCGGCAAGCAGGAAACGCCTGCTGCCGAGGAGGCCGATGCCGGCAATGCCGGTGCCTTCTCGAAGACTGCCTTCTGGCCGGTGACCATCGCCTATTTCAACGAGAATGCAAAATCGGATTCGCTGCCGGTCTATCGCATGTCGTTCAAGCTCTACGAGAACGGCATCACCCGGGACCTGACGATGGATTATGGCGATTTCGTTCTGACGGGGAAGCTAGCCAAGCTCGAGCTGCTCGATCACAAGGCTGAGGTCTGCAAGTAGGCCGCGGTTTCTCCACTGTCATAAAACCGTATCACAAAGTTCATTATTGTGTCGGCGACCAGCGATGATTGAGTCGCGTTCTGTCGTCCTGCTCTTGTGATCGGAGCGATTCCAGCGGCCAGTCCATTGCGACGGGGCCTGCAGTTGCGCAATAGGCCACCAGACCATTATGCGCCGCAAGCCTGGGAAGCCTCAGGAGCTCGCCTGGACGCGGCACGGCGTCCGCGGTCCGCTGGGGACGGCGACCGGAAACGCCGACAGCGCGATCACCAGCCTGCTGCCCGCGGAGATCGACGCCGTCCTGCCGATGCCCGATGCCGGCGTCGTGCTGGCGCTGCTGCCGACACTCGCAAGCTGAGCGGCGGCATTTCCAGGGAAGGGCAGTCGGCCGGAAATCCGGCATAATCCTTGTTTTTATGCCGAATGGAATGTTTCCCTTGCTTTTATGCCCGACGGAATGTATGGGCACCGGCATTCCACACGTAAGGCATGGGATCGTCCGGGAGAAATCCGGGCTGTTCCGCCGGTGGCATCCTCGACGAGGGTGCTGTTCGTCTTGCGGAGGTTCAACCGGAAAAGGAGTAACAAGGCATGGCATTGCCTGATTTTTCTATGCGTCAGCTTCTTGAAGCAGGCGTCCACTTCGGCCACCAGACCCATCGGTGGAACCCGAAGATGAAGCCGTATATCTTCGGCGATCGCAACAACATTCACATCATCGATCTCGCCCAGACCGTTCCGATGCTGTCGCGCGCCCTTCAGGTCGTCAGCGACACAGTTGCCCGTGGCGGCCGCGTTCTCTTCGTCGGCACCAAGCGCCAGGCTTCCGAAATCATCGCCGACAGCGCCAAGCGCTCAGCCCAGTACTACGTCAATTCGCGCTGGCTCGGCGGCATGATGACGAACTGGAAGACGATCTCCAACTCGATCCAGCGCCTGCGCAAGCTCGACGAGATCCTCAACGGCGAAGCCCAGGGCTTCACCAAGAAGGAACGCCTGAACCTCGAGCGCGAACGCGAAAAGCTCGACAAGGCTCTCGGCGGTATCCGCGATATGGGCGGCACGCCCGACCTGATGTTCATCATCGACACCAACAAGGAAAAGATCGCGATCGACGAAGCCAAGCGCCTTGGCATCCCGGTCGTTGCCATCATCGATTCGAACTGCGATCCGGACCTGATCGACTATCCGATCCCGGGCAATGACGACGCATCGCGCGCCATCGCTCTGTACTGCGAGCTGATCTCTCGCGCTGCCATCGACGGCATTGCGCGCCAGCAGAGCTCTTCCGGCCGTGATCTCGGCGCATCCTCCGAAGTTCCGGTCGAGCCGGCTCTCGAGGAAGCAGCCGAAGGCTGATGAAGGCGGGCGGAGACAAAACTCCGTCGAAGCTTGCATAGACTGGGAAGGCCGCTCGCGACTCATCGAAGTTCGGCGGCCTTACCTGTTTCAAGGCGGAGGCGTCAGGCGTTCCGCCAATACAGTTTCGTTATGGCGCGTCTTCATCACGCTGTCATACATACAGGTACATTTCGTGCCTCAATCCGGTGCCGCGCCGCTTTGCGGTCCACCCTTTGAACCGACAAGAGGAAGATAATGAGCGAGATTACGGCTGCAATGGTGAAGGAACTGCGCGAAAAGACCGGCGCAGGCATGATGGATTGCAAGAAGGCTCTTGCAGAAACCAATGGCGACATGGAAGCGGCGATCGACTGGCTGCGCGCCAAGGGCATCGCAAAGGCCGACAAAAAGTCCGGCCGCACCGCCGCCGAAGGCCTCGTCGGCGTTTCGAGCCAAGGCACGAAGGCCGTCGTCGTCGAAGTCAACTCCGAAACCGACTTCGTCGCCCGTAACGATGCCTTCCAGGATCTCGTCCGCGGCATCGCCAAGGTCGCCGTTTCGACGGATGGCACTGTCGACGCGGTGGCTGCCGCAACCTATCCGGCATCCGGCAAGTCCGTTTCCGACACGATCAAGGATGCGATCGCAACGATCGGCGAGAACATGAACCTGCGGCGTTCGATCGCTCTGTCCGTCGAGGACGGCATCGTCGCCACCTATATTCACAACGCGGTTTCCGACGGCCTCGGCAAGCTCGGCGTTCTCGTCGCGCTGAAGTCGACCGGTGACAAGGAAGCCCTGAACGCAATCGGCCGTCAGGTCGCCATGCACATTGCCGCGACCGCGCCGCTGGCGATCCGCCCGGAAGAAGTCGATGCCGCCGTCGCCGAGCGCGAGCGCAACGTTTTCATCGAGCAGTCGCGCGCGTCGGGCAAGCCCGACAACATCATCGAAAAGATGGTCGAAGGCCGCATGCGCAAGTTCTTCGAAGAAGTCGCTCTTCTCTCGCAGTCTTTCGTCATCAATCCGGATCTCACCGTCGCAGCCGCCATCAAGGAAGCTGAAAAGGCCGTCGGCGCGCCGATCGAAGTTGCCGGCATGGCCCGTCTTCTGCTCGGCGAAGGCGTCGAGAAGGAAGAGACCGATTTCGCAGCCGAAGTTGCGGCTGCCGTCAAGGGTTGATCTTTCAGCCATAATTGGGAAAACGCCAGGGCATCGCGTGACAACGCGGTGCCCTTCGTGTATCGGGCATTCACGGCAATTTACGAGGAGCCAAGATGTCTTTAGAGCCTGTCTATAAACGCGTTCTACTCAAGGCTTCCGGCGAAGCGCTCATGGGTGCCCAGGGTTTCGGGATCGATGTCACGGTGGCGGACCGCATTGCATCCGATATTGCCGAGGCAAGGCACATGGGCGTGGAAGTCGGCGTCGTCGTCGGTGGCGGCAATATCTTCCGCGGTGTCGCAGTCGCATCCAAGGGCGGCGACCGGGTGACCGGCGACCATATGGGCATGCTCGGCACCATCATCAACGCGCTGGCGCTGGCAACCTCGCTGCGCAAGCTGAACATCGATACGGTGGTGCTTTCGGCCATCTCCATGCCGGAAATCTGCGAGAGCTTCTCGCAGCGAGCGACCCTTTATCATCTGTCGATGGGACGCGTGGTGATCTTTGCTGGCGGCACCGGCAATCCCTTCTTCACCACCGATTCCGCCGCCGCATTGCGTGCAGCCGAAATGGGCGCCCAAGCGATCTTCAAGGGCACGCAGGTGGACGGCATCTACACCGCCGACCCAAAAAAATACCCCGATGCGACCCGCTTCGACCGCCTGACGCACCAGGAAGTGCTGGACAGGGGGCTTGCGGTGATGGACGTTGCTGCGGTGGCGCTCGCCAGGGAAAATTCCATTCCGATCATCGTCTTCTCGATCCACGAGAAGGGTGGTTTTGCTGAAATCTTGACGGGCGGTGGCCTCAAGACCATCGTCTCCGACAACTGATCCAAGCCGCGCCGCGATTTCGGCGCAGCCCTCGCTAGAACATGATCGAGCTTTAGGTCCGGTTGGCCTGAAATCTGAAACATGTTCTACATTAAAGAATTAGAGCATCAGATGTCCGAAAGCCGCTGACTTTTCGGCATCGCTCTAAACGGGAGCATCGACATGACTGAAGGTATCGATATCAAGGAACTGAAGCGCCGGATGGACGGCGCGGTCTCTGCATTCAAGAGCGACATTGCATCGCTGCGCACCGGCCGTGCTTCGGCCAACATCCTCGATCCGGTAACGATCGAGGCCTATGGTTCGCGCGTGCCCTTGAACCAGGTGGCCAACATCACCGTGCCCGAGCCGCGCATGCTGACGGTTTCCGTCTGGGACAAGTCGATGGTCAGTGCCGTCGAACGCGGCATCCGCGAATCCAATCTCGGCCTTAACCCGATCGTCGACGGTCAGAGCCTGCGTATTCCGCTGCCGGAATTGAACGAGGAGCGCCGCAAGTCGCTCGTCAAGGTGGCGCACGACTATGCCGAAAAGAGCAAGGTCGCGATTCGCCATGTCCGCCGTGACGGCATGGACGGCCTCAAGAAAGCCGAAAAGGACGGTGTAATCGGCCAGGACGAGAGCCGTGCGCAATCCGAACGGGTACAGAAGATGACGGATGAGACGATTTCCGAAATCGACCGCTTGCTTGGCGAGAAGGAAAAGGAAATCATGCAGGTCTAGTGGACCTGTGCCTTTGCCTGGAAAGACCGGACGGGAAATGTCGGAATCTGTATTTGTGACTGTGCCAGAGCATGTTGCCATCATCATGGACGGCAATGGCCGTTGGGCCAAGCAGCGCGGCTTGCCGCGCACGATGGGCCATCGCAAGGGCGTAGAGGCGGTACGCGAGACAGTCCGCGCCGCCGGCGCGGCCGGCATAAAATATCTCACCCTCTTCGCCTTCTCCTCGGAGAACTGGCGCCGGCCCGAAGCCGAGGTTTCCGATCTGCTCGGTCTGCTCAAGGCTTTCATTCGTCGCGACCTGGCCGAGCTTCATCGCCAGAATGTGCGCATCAAGGTTATCGGCGACCGCCACAGCCTGCGCAGCGACATTCTCAGCCTGCTGCTTGAGGCGGAGGAGACCACCAGGGACAACACGGCGCTGACGCTGGTCATCGCCTTCAATTACGGCTCGCGCGATGAAATTTCTCGCGCCGTCGTGAGTCTGGCGAGGGACGTCGAGTCCGGCCACCTGCGGGCACAGGACATCACTCCCGCACTGATCAACGGACGCCTCGACACGGCCGGCATCCCGGATCCGGATCTCATCATCCGCACCAGCGGCGAGGAACGGCTTTCCAACTTTCTGCTTTGGCAGGCCGCCTATTCCGAATTCATCTTCGTCCCGGAATATTGGCCCGATTTCAGCCCGGAGATTTTCCGCTCGGCGCTGGAAAAATTCGCCTCCCGTGACCGGCGCTTCGGCGGCCTGTCATCGCAGGCAGCCGCGGTCGGCACCTGATGCAGAGGGAATTGAAGCTCCGCATCGTTTCAGGATTGATTCTCGCGGTCAGCGTTCTTGTCGCCACCTGGTATGGCGGCGCTGCCTTTCGCACCCTGGCTGTGGTGATCGGCCTGCTGATCTACTATGAATGGTCTAAGATAACCGGCATTGCGCGTGATTGGGTCGCCAATGTGGTCGGCTGGATCGGCGAAGCGGCGGTCGCCTTCCTCGTGCTTGTCGGAAATTTCGAATTCGCCGCCGGCATGCTGGCCGGCGTCACGGCCGTCGGCATCGCCCTGATCATCCTGCACGGCACGAGCCGGTGGCTCCCGGTCGGCCTCTTCTATGCCGGCGCCACCGGCCTGGCGCTCGCCGCAATCAGAAGCAACGACCAGCCCGGTCTTTACGCCATGCTTTTCGTCTTTGCCGTCGTCTGGGCGACCGATATCCTCGCCTATTTCGTCGGCAGGGCGCTCCGCGGACCGAAGCTTGCCCCGTCGATCTCGCCGGGAAAGACATGGTCTGGTGCAATCGGCGGCGCCGTTTCTGCGGTCGCAGCCGGCGTTCTTCTCTCCCATTTCCTCGTTCCGGGCGCCGAAGTCGCCGCCGCCGGCGTGGCGCTCGTCCTGTCGATCTGCAGCCAGTCGGGCGATCTTTTCGAATCCTTCATTAAGCGCAAATTCGGCGTCAAGGATTCGAGCCGTCTCATCCCGGGCCATGGCGGCGTCATGGACCGCGTCGACGGACTGATTTTCGCCTGTTTTGCGGCGTTCTTGCTTGCTGTATCATTTTCACAGATAAAGGGAGCTGGCATGACGTCGCTCGGAGCGGCATTGTTCGGCCTCTGATGACGCGGCAGCCCGACGGAAGGAACCATGGACGTGATGACCGGCATATACGCATTTGTGATGGGGAACATCGTCACCTTCATCCTGGTGCTCTCGCTGCTCGTCTTCGTGCATGAGATGGGCCATTACCTTGTCGGGCGCTGGAGCGGCATTCGTATTCTTGCCTTTTCGGTCGGCTTTGGTCCCGAACTATTCGGCTTCACCGACCGCCATGGAACCCGCTGGAAGATCTCCGTAATCCCGCTTGGTGGTTACGTCCGCTTCTTCGGCGACGAGGATGCGTCGAGCAAACCGGACAGCGACAAGCTTGCCGCCATGTCCGAAGCGGAGAGGGCGCGCTCCTTCGCCGGAGCCAAGCTGTGGAAACGTGCCGCGACCGTCGCAGCCGGTCCGATCGCCAATTTTCTGCTGGCGATCGCCATCTTTGCTGTTCTCTTCACCGTCTATGGCCGCATGATCGCCGACCCGGTCGTTGCCGAGGTCAAGCCGGAGAGCTCGGCGGCCGCCGCCGGTATCCTTCCCGGCGACCTCCTGGTTGCCATCGATGGCGGCAAGGTCGAGACGTTTGAAGATGTGCGCCGCTATGTCGGCATGCGCCCCGGCCAAAGGATTGTCGTCACAGTCGAGCGCGGCGGCCAGAAGCTCGATGTGCCGATGGTGCCGCAGCGCGTCGACCAGACCGATCAGTTCGGCAACAAGATGGAAGTCGGTCAGATCGGCATCGCCACCGACAAGAACTCCGGCAATTTCCGGCTGCAGACCTACACGCCGCTCCAGGCGCTGCGTGAGGGCGTGATCGCCAGCGGGCAAATTGTCACGGACACCTTCAAATATATCGGCAACATCTTCAGCGGATCGATGCGGGCCGATCAGCTGGGCGGGCCGATCCGTGTGGCGCAGGCTACCGGCCAGATGGCGAAGCTTGGCGTAGGGGCAGTGTTGCAGCTTGCTGCGGTGCTGTCGGTTTCGATAGGATTGCTTAACCTGATGCCGGTTCCGGTACTTGATGGGGGCCACCTGATGTTCTATGCGGTGGAGGCGGTCAGAGGAAAACCGCTGGGTGCCAAGGCCCAGGAAATTGCATTTCGTATAGGCCTGGCAATGATATTGACATTGATGGTTTTCACGACCTGGAACGACATCACCCTGAGCTGAGGGTAAACGCGTAAGGCAAGGGAATTACTATTTATTTACGATGTTTCAAGGCTGTAGTGGCGAATGGGTCACGCTTGGAAATGAAGTAAACAGAAATTAACGCCCTCCCTTGCTTGTATGTCAAAAGCGGGTAAAACGACACACGTGACCGGAATCGGGTTCTCCCGGGGACGGGGACGAGGGAAAAAAGGTAATAGGTGAAATGAAGGCTGGTTCAAAGTTTTTGAACGCAGTATCGGCGGTTGCGCTGTCTGCTAGTGTTGTTGCTTCGGGCGCAGGTGCTTTGACGTTCGTTTCCGCTACGGCCGCCGAGGCCGCGGTCATCCAGCGCATCGATGTGCGTGGCGCAAGCCGCGTCGGCGCGGAAGCCGTCCGGTCGAACCTCACCATCACGCCCGGCAAGAGTTTCTCGAACACTGATATCGATAACTCAGTCAAACAGCTTTACGGCACGGGCTACTTCTCCGATGTGAAGATTTCGGTTTCCGGCAGCACGCTCGTCGTCAACGTCCAGGAAGCTCAGCTCGTCAATCAGGTCGTCTTCAACGGCAACCGCAAGATCAAGGACGACAAGCTCGCGACGATCGTCCAGACGCATGCTGCCGGTCCTTACAGCGACACGCAGATTCAGTCCGACATCCAGGCGATCAAGGATGCCTATGCCGCCACCGGCCGCAGCGAAGTCGAGGTGACGACACAGGTGGTGCCGCTGGGCGAAGGCCGCGTCAACCTTGCTTTCGTCATCAACGAAGGTGACCGCACCAAGATCGATGCGATCAATTTCGTCGGCAACAACGCCTATAGCGCCGGCCGCCTTGCTGCCGTCATCCAGACCAAGCGTTCGAACTTCCTTTCGTTCCTGACCCGCAAGGACGTCTACAACGAAGACAAGCTCCACGCCGACGAAGAAGCGCTGCGCCAGTTCTATTACAATCGCGGCTATGCCGACATGCGCATCGTCTCTTCCGATGCCAGCTTTGACGAGGCAACCAACAAATACACGCTCACCTTCAACATCGAGGAAGGCCAGCGCTACAATTTCGGACCGGTGACCGTGCAGTCGACCGTCGAAGGCGTCGGCTCGGATCAGCTGCTGCCGTTGGTGCGCACGAAAGAAGGCCACCTCTACAGCGCCAAGGAAGTTCAGAAGTCGATCGAAGCGATTTCCGATCAGGTGGCCTCCGCCGGTTACCCCTTTGCGCGCGTCACGCCGCGCGGTAACCGCGACCTCAACAACAACACGATCGGCGTCGAGTATCTCGTCGACCAGGGCGAGCGCGCCTATGTCGAGCGCATCGAGATCCGCGGCAACAGCCGTACGCGCGACTATGTCATCCGCCGCGAATTCGACATGAGCGAAGGCGACGCCTTCAATCAGCAGATGATCACCAAGGCCAAGCGTCGTCTGGAGGCGCTCGGTTACTTCTCTTCCGTCAATATCTCCACGCAGCCGGGCAGCTCCCCGGACCGTGTCGTGGTGGTGGTCGACGTGCAGGATCAGTCGACCGGTTCGTTCGGTGTCGGCGCGGGTTATGCCGCCGGCGGTGACGGTCTGCTGCTCGAAGCATCGATCGAAGAAAAGAACTTCCTTGGCCGCGGTCAGTACATCCGCATCTCGGCCGGCGGTGGTCAGGAAGGCTCGCGCGCCTACGGCGTCAGCTTCACCGAACCCTATTTCCTCGGCTACCGCCTGGCGGCGGGCTTCGACGTCAACCACAGCGAAACGTCGAGCAACGACAATTACGACTACGAGGAAACCAGCGTCGTTCTGCGCGTCACGGCGCCGATCACCGAGGATCTGGCGACGACCTTCCGCTATAACTACAAGCAGATGAAGTACGACGCTGACAACAGCGATCTTTCCGATCTGTCCGCTCCGTATCAGCACCTGGTTGAGGACAGCCCATGGACACGTTCTTCCGTCTCGCAGACGCTGACCTACAACACGCTCGATGACACGGTTCTGCCGCGCGAAGGCATCTACGCTACGGCGACGCAGGAAATTGCCGGCCTCGGGGGCGACTCGCAGTTCTACAAGATCTACGGAAAGGCCCGTTACTACCACCTGCTCGCCGACGATGCCGATATCATCGGTTCGGTTTCGGCTTCGGCGGGTTATGTCGTCGGCTTCGGTGAGCACCTGAACGTCTTCGACCAGTTCACGCTGACAAATGGCGACATTCGCGGTTTCGAGAACAAGGGTATCGGCCCCCGCGTTGCCGGCAACAACGACGATCCGCTGGGCGGTACAACATACTTCACCGCATCGGCTGAAGCGACTTTCCCGATGCCGGGCTTCCCGCGCGACTTCAACCTGCGCGGCGCGGTCTTCGCCGACGCCGGAACCTTGTTTGGCAACGACGTCGACCTGAGGGGCGACGGCATTGAGGGCGAAGATGCCTCGCTGCGCGCTTCCGTCGGTGTCGGTGTCGTTTGGCAGTCTCCTTTCGGTGCATTGCGTCTGGATTACGCAATCCCGGTCCTCAAGGAAGACTTCGACAAGACGCAAAACTTCAAGTTTGGCATTAACAACCAATTCTGATATCGGCAGTCCGGAACTGTAACACTCAATTCCGTTCTGGAGCATTGCCGATGGAGCAAAACGTTTTTTTTCTGCCCCATGAAGGTCTGAGGCTCGCTGAGCTGGCAGAGTATCTTGGGGCGGAACTTGCCAATTCCGATCATGCCAATGTCATCGTCAAGTCCGTCGCCCCCATCAGCCGGGCGCGGGCGGGCGATGTCTGCTATATCCTGTCGCGCCGCAACCGCGAGGAATTTGCGACATGCGAGGCCTCGGCGGTAATCTGCGACAAGGCGCTTGCCGATCTCGTTCCTCCGCATCTCCCGGTTATCTTCTCGTCCAATCCGCATGCTGCCTTCGCAATGGCGGGTGGCTTGTTCTATCCCGCAGCATTGCGTCCTGTCGCTCTTTCGGGTGAAAGCGAGATTGCGCCGAGCGCGGTGATTGATCCGAGCGCCAAACTTGAAAAGGGCGTGATCGTCGAACCGCTGGCCGTTATCGGCCCGCATGCCGAGATCGGGGAGGGAACGCGCATCGGCGCGAACAGCGTCATCGGTCCGAATGTCAAGATCGGGCGGGATTGTTCGATTGCGGCTGGAGCGAGCATTCTCTGTGCGCTGATCGGCAATGGCGTCATCATCCACAACGGCGTTCGGATCGGCCAGGACGGTTTTGGTTATGCACCGGGTCCGCGCGGCATGATCAAGATCGTTCAGATCGGCCGGGTGATCATCCAGGACAATGTCGAGATCGGCGCCAACACGACCATCGACCGCGGTGCCATGGACGACACGGTGATCGGCGAGGGAACCAAGATCGACAATCAGGTCCAGATCGGCCACAACGTCCAGATCGGCCGCCATTGCGCTATCGTTTCGCAGGTCGGCATCGCCGGCAGCACGAAAATCGGCAATGGCGTGCAGATCGGCGGCCAAGCGGGAATCAAAGGGCATGTGACGATCGGCGATGGCGTGCAGATCGCTGCCAAAAGCGGTATCATGACCGACCTTGCCGCGGGCGGACAATATGGCGGTGTACCTGCACGTCCGCTAAAGGACTATCTGAGAGAGGCAGCGCAACAGGTATCGAAATCCAAGTTGCGCGGGAGGAACCCTGGAGGCAAGCAAAATGACTGAGGAAGCCACGACGACGCTTTCTTCGGCTGATATTACCGAGATCATGAAGCTGCTGCCGCATCGCTATCCGTTTCTGATGGTCGACAAGATCATCGAGATCGACGGCGACAACACGGCGATCGGCATTAAGAACGTCACTGTGAACGAACCACATTTCACCGGCCATTTTCCGGAAGCGCCGATTATGCCCGGGGTTTTGCTGATCGAGGGCATGGCGCAGACGGCGGGTGCCATCTGCGCCAAGAAAGAAGGTCAGACCGGGAACCTCGTCTACTTCATGACCATCGAGAATGCGCGCTTCCGCAAGCCGGTCGTGCCCGGCGACCGCGTCGAATTCCATGTCAAGAAGAACAAGCAACGCGGCAATATCTGGAAATTCCATTGCGACGCCAAGGTTGACGGCGCACTTGTCGCCGAAGCTGACATCGGCGCGATGATCGTTCGTAAGGATCAGGCATGAGCAATATCGCCGAAAGCGCCCGTATTCATCCGATGGCTGTCGTCGAAGACGGGGCTACGATCGGTGAGGGCGTCAAAATCGGTCCTTTCTGCCATGTCGGGCCGCATGTCGTCCTGCGTGCGAATGTCGAGCTCTTGGCGCATGCGATCGTCACCGGCCGCACCGTTATCGGCAAGGGCACACGCATCTTCCCAATGGCCGTCGTCGGCGGTGATCCGCAGAGCGTGCACCACGGCGGCGAGGAAACGACGCTGACGGTCGGTGCAAATTGCACAATCCGCGAAGGTGTCACGATGAACACCGGCACGGCCGATTTCGGCGGTGAGACGATCGTTGGTGACAACAACCTTTTCCTTGCCAACTCCCACGTCGCGCATGACTGCCGGGTCGGCAACCATGTGATCATGTCGAACAACGTCATGCTCGCCGGCCATGTCGTTATCGAGGATCGCGTTATCCTGGGCGGCGGCTCGGCGGTTCACCAGTTCACCCGCGTCGGCCGCCACGCCTTCGTCGGCGGCCTGTCGGCGGTGAGTTACGATGTCATTCCCTATGGCATGCTGAACGGTAATCCCGGTCTGCTGGGCGGCCTCAACGTCGTCGGCATGACGCGGGCGGGCATCGACCGCGCCGTCATCCACCGGGTGCGCCGGGCCTACAAGGCGATTTTCGAAGGAACGGGCTCCGTGCGCGAAAACGCCGCCGCGATCCGCGAGGAATATGCCGATTGCGAGCAGGTTGTGCAGATCCTCGACTTCATTGCAGCCGAGAGCGACCGCGCCCTGTCCTCCCCGACGCGGGGGCAGAAGGGCTAGTCCGTGGCTTTAACAGGCGACACCGCTGCGGGCCGGCTGGCGATCATTGCCGGCGGTGGCCTTCTGCCTTCCTATGTCGCCGAAGCCGCGCGCGCGGCAGGCGAAGATCCTGTAATCATCGCGCTGAAGGACGAGAGCGAGCCACGCTGGGAAGGCTATGATCACGCCGTTGTCGGCATCGGCGATTTCGCCGCCCTTGAGGGTCTCTTCATCCGCTATGGCATCGGACGTGTTGTGATGTCGGGGAGCGTGCGCCGCCGGCCGGAATGGCGCGAGGTCCGTCCGACGCTGCGCATTCTGATGAAGGTCCCGGCCGCCATTCGCACACTGCTCTCCGGCGGCGACGACACGGTTCTGCAGATGGTGATCCGGCTGATCGAGGGGAACGGCCGGCGCGTCGTCGGCGCCCACGAGATCGCCCCCGACCTGCTCGTCTCCGTTGGCCCTCTTGGCGCCGCCGCGCCCGGCAAGGAAGATCGGCACGATATCAGCCAGGCCGCCGATGCCGCCGAGACGCTAGGCCGGCTGGATGTCGGGCAGGGTGCAGTCAGCATCGGCGGGCGCGTCGTCGCGCTGGAAGGACTTGAGGGCACAGATGAGATGCTGGACCGTGTCGCCGGCCTCAGGGCCGCCGGACGGATCTCGCCGCGCCGCCGCGGCGTGCTCGTCAAGCTCTGCAAGCCGCAACAGGATATTCGCGCCGACCTGCCGGCGATCGGCGTTGCGACGATCCTGAACGCTGCGAAAGCCGGCCTTGCCGGCATCGCAATCGAAGCCGGTCGCTCACTGGTGCTTGATCGGGCCGCGGTCATCAGCGCCGCCGACGAGGCTCGATTGTTCGTCTGCGGCATCGATCGCGGTCTGCCGGCATGGGGGGTCGAATGAACGGGACGCCGCTGAAGATCGCGGTCATTGCCGGAGAAGTGTCGGGCGATCTGCTCGGGGCCGATCTCATAGCGGGGCTCAAGCGGATTTACAGCGGACCGGTGGAGCTTGTCGGCGTTGGCGGCGAGGGGCTGCAGGCGGAAGGTTTGAAATCCCTGTTCGATTTTTCCGAGCTGTCGATCATGGGCATCACCCAGGTGCTGAGCCGGCTGCCAAGGCTGTTTGCCCTGATCCGTCGCACCACGGCTGAGATCGTCGCTGCAAAGCCGGATATCCTTGTCATTATCGACAGTCCCGATTTCACCCATCGCGTCGCCAAGCGCGTGCGCACCGCGTTGCCCGATCTGCCTGTTGTCAATTATGTCTGTCCGAGCGTCTGGGCCTGGAAGGAATATCGCGCCACGCGCATGCTCGGCTATGTCGATCACGTGCTTGCCGTCCTGCCCTTTGAACCGGCAGCCATGCAGCGCCTCAATGGGCCGGCGACGACATATGTCGGGCATCGTCTGGTCGCCGACCCAGCGCTGCTGGAGACACGTCGCCTGCGCGTGGGAAGGAAGCCAGGCAAGGGCCCGATCCTGCTTCTTCCCGGCTCGCGCTCCTCCGAGATCCAGAAGCTTCTGCCTTATTTCGAGGTCGCCACGAATGAAATCGTCGCCCGTAATGGGCAGACACGCTTCATTCTGCCGACCGTAATGCACAGGCAAGCGCTCGTCCGCGAAATGACGGCGGGATGGGCGGTAAAGCCGGAGATCGTCGTCGGCGCGCAAGCAAAATGGAAAGCCTTTGCCGAGGCCGATGCAGCCATGGCGGCGTCTGGAACCGTCATACTCGAACTCGCACTTGCCGACGTTCCCGTCGTCTCCGCCTATAAGGTCGACTGGATCATGCGCATGCTGACATCGGGCATCAAGACCTGGACCGGCGCGCTGCCGAATCTGATCGCCGATTACCCGGTCGTGCCGGAATATCTGAACGATGTCGTCCGCGGCGCAAGCCTTGCACGCTGGATGGAAAGGCTGTCGGCCGATACCTATCAGCTGAAGGCCATGAAGGAAGGCTACGAGCTCATCTGGCAGCGCATGCAGACGGAAAAGCCGCCAGGTGAACAGGCCGCCGAAATCCTTCTCGACGTTTTGGAAAAGAAAAAACCCGGCCATTCCTGACCGGGTTTCTTTTTGAGCTCTGAAGCGATCAGCGCTTCGAAACCGGGATGTAGTCGCGCTTGGGTTCGCCGACATAGAGCTGGCGCGGACGGCCG
This sequence comes from Rhizobium atlanticum, assembly GCF_030182485.1. Lineage (NCBI taxonomy): Bacteria > Pseudomonadati > Pseudomonadota > Alphaproteobacteria > Hyphomicrobiales > Rhizobiaceae > Rhizobium > Rhizobium atlanticum. Next base: position 14,307 of record NZ_JAQJCJ010000009.1, on the reverse strand, counting down.
ATGCGCTGTTCTGGATCCTCGATCATCTCGTTCCACTGCGCGATCCAACCGACGGTGCGGGCAAGGGCGAAGAGCACTGTGAACATGGTGGTGGGGAAGCCCAGCGCCTTCAGCGTGATGCCGGAGTAGAAGTCGATGTTTGGATAGAGCTTCTTCTCGATGAAATATTCGTCGGTGAGCGCGATGCGCTCCAGCTCCATCGCCACTTCCAGCAACGGATCGTCCTTGATACCGAGTTCGCCGAGCACTTCATGCGTCGTCTTCTGCATGATCTTGGCACGCGGATCGTAGTTCTTGTAGACGCGGTGACCGAAGCCCATCAGGCGGAACGGATCGTTTTTGTCCTTGGCGCGGGCGATATATTCCGGAATGTGGTCGACCGTGCCGATTTCCGTCAGCATGTTGAGCGCTGCTTCGTTGGCGCCGCCGTGCGCGGGGCCCCATAGGCAGGCGATGCCGGCGGCGATGCAGGCGAACGGGTTGGCGCCCGATGAACCGGCGAGACGGACGGTCGAGGTCGAGGCGTTCTGTTCGTGATCGGCATGCAGGATGAAGATGCGGTCCATCGCGCGGGCAAGCACCGGATTGACCACATATTCCTCGCAGGGGACGGCAAAGCACATGCGCAGGAAGTTCGACGCATAGTCGAGGTCGTTCTTCGGGTAAACGAAGGGCTGACCGATATGGTATTTATATGCCATGGCGGCAAGCGTTGGCATCTTGGCGATCATGCGCAGGCTGGCGACCATGCGCTGGTGCGGATCGGTGATGTCTGTGGAGTCGTGATAGAAGGCCGACAGTGCGCCGACGCAGCCGCACATGACGGCCATCGGATGTGCATCGCGGCGGAAGCCGGTGAAGAAGCGGCTCATCTGCTCATGCACCATCGTGTGGTGCGTGACGCGATAGTCGAAGTCCTTCTTCTGCGCGGCCGTCGGCAGTTCGCCGTAGAGCAGGAGGTAGCAGACCTCGAGGAAGTCGCCGTGCTCGGCCAGCTGCTCGATCGGATAGCCGCGGTGCAGCAGCACACCTTCGTCACCGTCGATATAGGTGATTTTCGATTCACAGGATGCGGTCGAGGTGAAGCCCGGATCGTAAGTGAAGGAAGCGGTGTTCTTGTAGAGGGCACCGATGTCGATGACGCTCGGGCCGATCGTGCCGCTTTTAACGGCGAGGTCAACCGATTTGTCACCGATTTTTATTGTAGCGCTTTGATCCGTCATGCTGTCCTCCGAAATGTCGGTGGCGCCACAAAAGCGCCATAGGGGTTAAGCGTCCTTTCCGATAGCTATATGATCGTGACGCTAATGCCAAGTTACCGTGACGGCATTTTGTGCATTGCGGCATCACCTTTTAGGCACCGCAGCGATGAGCCGCACGCATAGCGGAAGCCGATGATTCGACTGGCCTTTTGCCGCTTACGATTTTCCCTCGTATTTCAATCGATTATCCTTGCCGGATTTGCTTGAAGGTTGCATTGTTAGCGCCTGGCGGGTGATCTTGGGCGGGGCATGCAGGAAACGACCACAGCCGAATTGCGGCCGCAAGCGGGCGTCGGCCTTGCCGATCCGCCAGATTTTCCTGCGCCTGCGGTGGTGACTCAATCGGTAAGGACACAGTCGCAGACCCCATTGCATCGTCGGCTGCTCGCCACCGCCGGGCAATCGCTGCGTGCCGGGGCCCGCATGCTGGGCGAAGAGGCCGATCATGGCCGCCTGCTGCTGTTCTCGCCGGTCTTCCTCGGAGCCGGCTCGGCATTCTGGTTTCTTGCGGCATCGGATGTTCCCCTCGTTGCATCGCTGCTCTGCCTGCTGGTGTCGGCGGCCGCGGTTTTCCTCACCGATCCCAGCCGACCGGCCTTGCGCGCAAGTTTCATGGCGCTGGCACTTTTCGCCGGCGGCATGCTCTCAGCTCAGTTCGAGAGCTGGCGGGCTTCGACGGTGATCCTCGATTCATCCGTGACGACGACGGTGACTGGCCGCGTCGAACGGCGGGAAGGCGACGGGCGCGGGCGCTGGCGCTACATTCTTGCCGTCGCCGGCACCGAGGCGCCGGAGCTGAAACGGCCGCCGAGACGCATCACCGCGATCGTCCGGGGCGCCGATGCGCCTTCCGAGATCGGCGACATCATTACCGGCAAGGCACGTCTGACGCCGCCGGCGGGCCCCGCACTTCCCGCGCTCAACGACTTCTCCTTCGGTGCCTATTCGACGGCATCGGCGCCAACGGTTTCTTCTATGGTGCGCCGGAGAAACTCGACTTGGAGGCAGGCCCGCAGGCGGTCAGGTCGACGGCGGACGCCCTGCTCGAATGGCTCTACCAACTGCGCAGCAGCATCGGCGACCGCATAAGATCGATCCTGCCCGGTGATACCGGCGCCTTTGCCGCTGCCCTGGTGACGGATGAACGGCGCGCCATATCGCACGCGACGACGGAGGCGCTGCGCCAGTCCGGCCTTGCCCATATCGTCGCGATCTCTGGCCTCAACATGGCGCTGTCGGCTGGCATCTTCTTCGTCGGCTTTCGGATGCTGCTCAGCCTCTTTCCCGGCGTCGCCCAAGCCTATCCGACAAAGAAGATCGCCGCTGCCGGCGCGCTCATCGCCGTCACCGCCTATTACCTGATCTCCGGTTTCGGGGTTTCGGCCGAGCGCGCCTTTATCATGATGGCCATCATGCTGATTGCCGTCTTCTTCGACCGGCCGTCGATCAGCCTGCGCAATGTCGTTCTCTCCGCGCTCATCATCATCGCCATTTCACCTTCGGAAGTATTGGGACCGAGCTTTCAAATGTCCTTTGCCGCCACATTGGCCTTGGTATCGGGCTATCAGTTGTGGAAGGACAGGCGTGTCCGCGAAAACGCTTTTCTGAAACTGCCGATCATCAGGCCGGTGGTTGCCGTCGCCGGTTTCTTCGGCGGCGTCTTCCTGACCTCGCTGATCGGCGGCTTTTCCACCGCATTGTTTTCGATTGAGCATTTTCATCGCCTGAAGGCTTACGGCCTGCCGGCAAACCTTGCGACGATGCCGATTATCTCCTTCATCGTCATGCCGGCCGGATTGTTGGCGATGTTGCTCATGCCTTTCGGTTTGGACGCTCCGCTCTGGAAGGTCGTCGGATTCGGCCTCGATCTGGTGATTGCGGTTGCCAAGACGGTGTCCGGCTGGGGCGGTGATATCGGCATCGGCCGCTTGCCCGGCTGGTATTTCGCAGTGGCGGTGGCAGGCTTTCTGCTGCTGACGCTGCTGCGCACTCGGCTGCGCCACGTCGGCACATCGATCATCGCCATCTCGACGCTCATCGTGCTGCTTCTGCCGGTTCCCCGGCCGCCGGATCTGGTGATTTCGGAGGATGGCAGTCTGGTTGCGGTCGTCGCGGCTGAGGCAATAGCTTCCAACCGTGAAAACCCGCCGGATTTCATATTCGACCAGTGGCAGAGAGCGCTGGTGCTGCCGACACATGATCCGCCGAAGATGCTGGATGGTCCGGCCATTCCGCCGGAAGGAGAAGACCGCCGTGTCAGGCTTTCCCGCGATCAGCAGAACGAAGCGAGTGCAGCGATGCGGGCAGCCGCCGCAGGCGGTGAAGCAAACCGTTTTTCCTGCGTCAAGAAGGCTTGGTGCACATCAAGACTTGGCAATGGCAATATCGTCACCGTCACCGTCATCGACAATGCCGCCTATCTCGGCCCGGCCTGCGATACGGCCGATATCGTCGTGACCTCGGTCCGTCTGCGTTTCAACAGCTGCCGTTCAGGCGGCACGCTTTTCACCGGCGAGACGCTGCGCAGGACCGGTTCGCTCGAATTGCGCTTCGCCGATGCCGGCCTGGAGGTCACCACCGCCTTCGATGCTTTGTCGCGACCATGGATGCGCCATCGCGCCTATGATTGGCGCAATGATCGTTTTACCGATTCCAGCCCATCCGGCGTCAGTGATAGCGACGGATGAGGCCGACGAGCTTGCCCTGCACCTTGACGCGGTCGGGCCCGAAGATGCGGGTCTCATAAGCCGGGTTGGCGGCCTCGAGCGCGATCGAGGCGCCCTTGCGGCGAAAACGCTTCAGCGTTGCTTCCTCGTCATCGACGAGGGCAACGACGATATCGCCGGGACTGGCGGTACTGCCGTTGCGAATGATCACGGTGTCGCCGTCGAAGATGCCGGCGTCGATCATCGAATCGCCTTTGACCTCCAGCGCATAGTGCTCACCGGAGCCGAGCATATCTGCAGGAACGACGATATCGTGGGTGTTGTTCTGGATCGCCGAGATCGGAACGCCGGCGGCGATACGTCCCATGACCGGCACGGAGACGGAGTTGCCATTGTCGGCGACCGGCTTTGGCGCAGCGGGGGCGGCGACCGGCTGGGGCTTGCCGAGGCTGCCCTCGATGACGCTCGGCGAAAAGCCGCGACGCTGAAGACTGGGGTTATAGGCCTCCGGAAGCTTGATCACCTCGATCGCCCGGGCGCGGTTCGGTAGGCGGCGAATGAAGCCGCGTTCCTCAAGCGCCGTGATCAGGCGGTGAATGCCGGATTTCGAGGCGAGATCCAGGGCATCCTTCATTTCGTCGAAAGAGGGAGGAACGCCGGATTCCTTCATGCGCTCATGAATGAAAAGGAGAAGCTCCTGTTGTTTGCGCGTGAGCATCGACGTCAGACCCCGTGATTGAAACAAATCCAGAACGGACACTATATGTTCCATATGTGTTCCGCAAGTAGCTAAATTTCCGTAAAAGTTCACGTCAACTCGCGGAGATTTTTATTTTCATTTGCTGGATTGGCGCACATGTCTTGCATTGAGGGAGGTGCTGTCGCACATCTCTTGCCGGTTTCAGGAGGGATATTCATGAACGCGCATTCCGCCAGGTCGCACCCGCTGGATCATGTCGTGCTGCCCGTGGTCAATATCGATCTGGCGCGTGAGAGGCTCGGCAAGCTCGGTTTCACCGTCGCCGCCGATGCGCGCCATCCCTTCGGAACGGAGAATGCCTGCGTCTTTTTCGCCGACAAGACCTATCTGGAGCCGCTTGGCGTGGCGAGTGTCGACGAGAGCGAAGCAGCGGCCCGCCAGGGCAACGTCTTCATCGCCCGCAATCGCGCCTTCCGTTTCCGCTGCGGCGAGGAGGGACTTTCTGCGCTGGCCTTCCTCAGCGAGGATGCCGACCTCGATCATAAGCGCTTCGTCAGCAACGGCGCGAGCGCCGGTGAGATGTTGCAGTTCAGCCGGCCGATGCGGATGCGGGACGGTTCGGAGAGCGTCGGCAGCTTTAAGCTGGCCTTTGCAGCTGATTTGCGCGCCCCCGATTTCTTTCTCTTTACTTGCCAGCGCATCACTTCGTTCCCTACAGATCGCGCCGCGCTGGAGACGCACGCCAATGGCGTGATCGGCATTGCCGAGATCGCACTTTGTGCACCGGACCCGGCGGCATTCGCCGCCTTCGTCGGGCTCGCGATTGGGCAGGCGGCGGTGGAGAAAACCGGTTTCGGCATGAATATCGCGGCATCGAATGCAAAGATCAGCTTGATGACGCCGGAAGGGCTGGAGGCCTATTTCGAGACCGCTGTCTCATCAGCCGATCGCGGCCTGCGGGGGCGGGCAATCCTCTTCAACGTCATCGATCTTGCCGTGACAGAAGCGCATTTGGGTGCTAACGGGATCACATTCACACGCAAGAACAATCGCATTCTGGTGAAGCCCACGCCCGGGCAGGGTGCGCTCTTCGCCTTCGAGGAAACACGATGAGCACCGACACGAATTCCGAAGTCAGGATCGGCGAAGGCGAAGGCCAGGTCGCTTTTTCCAATACTGGCCGCTTGTCGCTGATCGCCGGTCCATGCCAGATGGAGAGCCGGGATCACGCCTTCATGGTCGCCGGCACGCTGAAGGAGCTTTGCGGCAAGCTCGGCATTGGCCTCGTCTACAAGAGCTCCTTCGACAAGGCGAACCGTACCTCGCTCTCGGCTGAACGCGGCATCGGCCTGGAAAAGGGCATGGAGGTCTTTGCCGACCTCAAGAAGGAATTCGGCGTTCCCGTCATAACCGACGTCCATACGGCCGAGCAATGCGCCGAGGTGGCCAAGGTGGTTGATGTCCTGCAGATCCCGGCCTTCCTCTGCCGTCAGACCGACCTTCTGATCGCCGCCGCTAGGACCGGCCGCGCCGTCAATGTCAAGAAGGGCCAGTTCCTCGCCCCTTGGGATATGAAGAACGTTCTGAAGAAGCTCAACGCCAGCGGCAATCCGAATGTGCTCTTGTGCGAGCGCGGTGCCTCCTTCGGTTACAATACGCTGGTTTCCGACATGCGTTCGCTGCCGATCATGGCGGCGATGGGGGCTCCCGTCATTTTTGACGCCACCCATTCCGTGGCGCAGCCGGGCGGGCAGGGCGATTCCTCCGGCGGCCAGCGCGAGTTCGTGGAAACGCTGGCGCGCGCGGCAGTGGCGACGGGAATTGCCGGCGTCTTCGTCGAAACCCATCAGGATCCCGACAATGCACCGTCCGACGGGCCGAACATGGTCTATCTCAAGGACATGCCGCGACTGCTCGAGAAGTTGCTTGCCTTCGATGCGATCGCCAAGGCCTAACGTTCAACAGGCTGACATGATCGTGGTCTAGGCCACGATGCCATACACCTTCGAAGGCGGGAAATTGCGCCATTGTAATTTGCACGCCTTCGATTATGACAGGCTTCGAACGACTTATCACCCACCGAGCAGGAAGAACCCATGACTGCAATCACCGATATCATCGCCCGCGAGATCCTCGATAGCCGTGGCAACCCCACCGTCGAAGTCGACGTCTATCTCGAAGACGGCAGCATGGGCCGCGCGGCCGTTCCCTCGGGCGCCTCGACGGGCGCACATGAGGCGGTCGAGCTGCGCGACGGCGGCAAGCGCTATCTCGGCAAGGGCGTCGAAAAGGCGGTCGAGGCCGCCAACACCGAGATCTTCGACGCGATCGGCGGCATCGACGCCGAAAATCAGATCCAGATCGACAACATCATGATCGAGCTCGATGGCACGCCGAACAAGTCGCGCCTCGGCGCCAACGCCATCCTTGGCGTCTCGCTCGCCGTCGCCAAAGCTGCGGCCCAGGCATCCGGCCTGCCGCTTTACCGTTACGTCGGCGGCGCTTCCGCCAGCCTCCTGCCGGTGCCGATGATGAACATCATCAACGGCGGCGCTCATGCCGACAACCCGATCGACTTCCAGGAATTCATGATCCTGCCGGTCGGCGCCGATTCGATCGCCGACGCCGTGCGCATGGGTTCGGAAGTCTTCCATACGCTCCGCAAGGAGCTTGCCGCGCAGGGCCACAACACCAATGTCGGTGACGAAGGCGGCTTCGCTCCCGGCCTGAAGAGTGCGCCCGAAGCCCTCGACTTCATCATGAAGTCGATCGAGAAAGCAGGCTACAAGCCGGGCGACGACATGTGCCTCGGCCTCGACTGCGCCTCGACGGAATTCTTCAAGGACGGCAAGTATGTTCTGGAGGGCGAAGGCCGCACGCTCGAGTCGGGCGCCATGGCCGAATATCTGGCCGAGCTCGCCGGCAAATACCCGATCATCTCGATCGAAGACGGCATGGCCGAAGACGACTGGGAGGGCTGGAAGGCGCTGACCGATCTGATCGGCAAGAAGACTCAGCTCGTCGGCGACGATCTCTTCGTCACCAACTCGGCCCGCCTTCGCGACGGCATCCGCATGGGCGTCGCCAACTCGATCCTCGTCAAGGTCAACCAGATCGGCTCGCTGACGGAAACGCTTGATGCCGTTAACACGGCGCATAAGGCAGCCTATACAGCCGTCATGTCGCACCGCTCCGGAGAAACGGAAGATTCGACCATTGCCGATCTCGCCGTCGCCACCAACTGCGGCCAGATCAAGACCGGCTCACTGTCGCGTTCTGACCGTCTCGCCAAGTACAATCAGCTGATCCGCATCGAGGAGGGCCTGGGCCCCCAGGCCCAATATGCCGGCCGCTCGATCATCAAAGGCTGATCCGATCTGATTTGCAATGCTCGACCCGCGCCTCACCGGCGCGGGTTTTTTCTTGCCGGCGGTTACGGTCAATGAACGGTTAATCTCTGCGCGTTATGCTGAACGAATTGGTAATGCGTTCAAGAGCATGCGTGTATGTGGACAAAGCATCATAAGAAGAGAAAGCTCGGCCGCTTCGTCATCCCGGCTATGACGGTCGCCTTCCTTTCCTATTTCGGTTATCATTGCATCCATGGCGATTATGGCCTGCGGGCGACGGAGACGTTCGAGCGTCAGCGCGTCGCGCGCGAAAGAGAGCTTGCCGTCCTGAAGGCGAAGCGCGAACATCTGGAAAGCCAGGTGGCGCTGCTGAGTGACGGCTCGCTCGACAAGGACATGTTGGACGAAAAGGCGCGATATCAGCTGAATATGTCGCGTGCGGACGAGATCGTCATATTCAAACATTATTCCAATTAACCGAAATCAGGTTAATTGGAATTTCTGATTTATTTCCAATAACTTAGCGTCGAATACGAGCCATGCAATTATGGCATTGCTGTGGTCATATTTCTTCCCTATGGTACGCGCCACCGAGAAACGACAAACCCATAGGGAGGGTTGAATGGCGCCGCGAAAGACCGCGACCGTTTCCAGCCGCAAAACTGCAGCAAAACCAGCAGCCAAAGCATCGAATGGAGGCCCGGTGGCCGACTTCGATCGGGATGAGGAACTCAAGGCCTATCGCGAGATGCTACTGATCCGCCGCTTCGAGGAGAAGGCCGGTCAGCTTTACGGCATGGGCTTCATCGGCGGCTTTTGCCATCTCTATATCGGTCAGGAAGCTGTCGTCGTCGGCATGCAGATGGCGCAGAAGGAAGGCGATCAGGTCATCACCGCCTATCGCGACCACGGCCACATGCTGGCAACCGGCATGGAGGCGCGCGGGGTCATGGCGGAACTGACCGGGCGCCGTAGCGGCTATTCCCACGGGAAGGGCGGCTCGATGCACATGTTCTCGAAAGAGAAGCATTTCTACGGCGGTCACGGCATCGTCGGCGCCCAGGTTTCGCTCGGAACCGGCCTTGCCTTTGCAAACCACTACCGCGGCAACGGCAATGTCGCCATCGCCTATTTCGGCGACGGCGCTGCCAACCAGGGCCAGGTCTACGAGAGCTTCAACATGGCGGCTCTCTGGAAGCTGCCGATCGTCTATATCGTCGAAAATAACCGCTACGCCATGGGCACCTCGACCGCCCGTGCCACCGCTCAGTCGAATTACTCGCTACGCGGCTCCGGCTTCGGCATTCCCGGCATTCAGGTCGACGGCATGGACGTTCGCGCCGTCAAGGCGGCGGCCGACGAGGCGCTCGAACATTGCCGCTCCGGCAAGGGCCCGATCATTCTCGAAATGCTGACCTATCGTTATCGCGGCCACTCCATGTCCGATCCGGCGAAATATCGCACAAAGGAAGAAGTGCAGAAGATGCGCTCCGAACAGGATCCGATCGAGCAGGTAAAGGCACGCCTCATCGAAAAGGGCTGGGCTTCCGAAGACGACCTGAAGGCGGTCGACAAGGATGTTCGCGACATCGTCGCCGACAGCGCCGACTTCGCACAGGCCGATCCGGAGCCGGATGCATCCGAGCTCTACACCGACATTCTGCTCTAATCGGGGAGGGAACCCATGCCTATCGATATCCTCATGCCCGCCCTCTCTCCGACGATGGAAGAAGGCACGCTGTCCAAATGGCTGAAGCAGGAAGGTGACAAGGTCACTTCTGGCGACGTCATCGCCGAAATCGAAACCGACAAGGCGACGATGGAAGTCGAAGCGGTCGACGAAGGCGTCATCGGCAAGCTGCTGGTCGACGCCGGCACCGAAGGCGTCAAGGTCAACACCAAGATCGCCGTGCTGCTGCAAGATGGCGAATCCGCTTCGGACATTTCAGCCGCCAAGCCGGCCGCCGCTCCGCAGGTGGCTCAGGAAGAGAAGCCGACCAACACCGGTTCTGCTTCCGCGCCGCTTCCGGCCGAGCCGAAGGCCGTCGTTCCGAACGACCCCGAAATCCCGGCCGGCACCGAAATGGTTTCGATGACCGTGCGCGAAGCACTGCGCGACGCCATGGCCGAAGAAATGCGCGCCAGCGACGACGTCTTCGTCATGGGTGAGGAAGTCGCCGAATATCAGGGCGCCTACAAGGTCACGCAGGGCCTGCTGCAGGAATTCGGCCCCCGCCGCGTCATCGATACGCCGATCACCGAGCACGGCTTTGCCGGCGTCGGCGTCGGTGCCGCCATGGCCGGTCTCCGCCCCATCGTTGAATTCATGACCTTCAATTTCGCCATGCAGGCGATCGACCATATCATCAACTCGGCCGCTAAGACGCTGTATATGTCCGGCGGCCAGATGGGCGCTCCGATCGTCTTCCGCGGCCCGAACGGTGCCGCCGCCCGCGTCGGCGCCCAGCACAGCCAGGACTATGCCGCCTGGTACAGCGCCATCCCCGGCCTCAAGGTGATCATGCCTTACACGGCATCCGACGCCAAGGGTCTGCTGAAGGCGGCGATTCGCGATCCGAACCCGATCATCTTCCTCGAAAACGAAATTCTCTACGGCCAGCACTTCGAAGTGCCGAAGCTCGATAATTTCGTCCTGCCGATCGGCAAGGCGCGGATCCATCGCCAGGGCAAGGACGTCACCGTCGTCTCCTTCGGCATCGGTATGACCTATGCGACGAAGGCGGCCGCCGAACTCGAACAGCTCGGCATCGACGTTGAGCTGATCGACCTTCGCACCATCCGCCCGATGGATCTGCCGACGGTTATCGAATCTGTGAAGAAAACCGGCCGCCTCGTCACCGTCGAGGAAGGTTATCCGCAATCCTCCGTCGGCACCGAAATCGCCACCCGCGTCATGCAGCAGGCCTTCGACTATCTCGATGCGCCGATCCTGACGATCGCAGGCAAGGACGTTCCGATGCCTTACGCCGCCAATCTCGAAAAGCTGGCGCTTCCGAACGTCGGCGAAGTGGTCGATGCGGTGAAGGCTGTTTGCTACAAATAAGGGGAGGGTATTTCGATGCCGATCAATATCACGATGCCCGCCCTCTCTCCGACCATGGAAGAAGGCAATCTTTCCAAGTGGCTGGTCAAGGAAGGCGACACGGTCAAGTCTGGCGATGTGATCGCCGAGATCGAGACTGACAAGGCGACGATGGAAGTCGAAGCCGTGGATGAAGGCACGGTTGCCAAGCTGGTCGTCCCGGCCGGCACCGAAGGCGTCAAGGTCAATGCGCTGATCGCCGTTCTCGCCGCCGATGGCGAAGATGTTGCCGCTGCCGCAAGTGGTGCAGGTTCCGCCGCCCCGGCCAAGGCTGACGCCGCACCTGCGCCGAAGGCCGACGCTGCGCCGGCGAAGGCTGAGGCAGCTCCGGCCACGGCACCGGCGCCTGCCGCTGCACCCGCAGCCGTTTCATCAGGTGGCAACCGCACCTTCTCTTCGCCGCTCGCCCGCCGGCTGGCCAAGGAAGCTGGTATCGACTTGTCGGCCGTCGCCGGTTCCGGTCCGCATGGCCGCGTGATCAAGAGCGATATCGAAGCTGCCGTTGCCGGTGGTGGCGCCAAGGCTGCTGCCGCTCCCGCCGCTGCTGCTCCTCAGGCTGCAGCCGCGCCGGCTCCGGCCGCCGCGCCGAAGGGTGCCTCCGAGGAAGCCGTGCTCAAGCTCTTCGAGCCGGGCTCCTACGAGCTCGTGCCGCATGACGGCATGCGCAAGACGATCGCCCGGCGGCTGGTCGAATCCAAGCAGACGATCCCGCATTTCTACGTCAGCGTCGATTGCGAGCTCGACGCCCTGATGGCGCTGCGCGCCCAGCTGAATGATGCGGCGCCGCGCAAGGACAACGCTCCGGCCTACAAGCTCTCGGTCAACGACATGGTCATCAAGGCCATGGCGCTGGCGCTGCGCGACGTTCCGGACGCCAATGTGTCGTGGACCGACAATAACATGATCAAGCACAAGCACGCCGACGTCGGCGTCGCCGTGTCGATCCCGGGCGGCCTGATCACGCCGATCATTCGCAAGGCCGAGCAGAAGACACTGTCTGTCATCTCCAACGAGATGCGCGATCTCGGCAAGCGGGCCAAGGACCGCAAGCTGAAGCCCGAGGAATATCAGGGCGGCACCAGTTCGGTGTCGAACATGGGCATGATGGGCGTGAAGAACTTCGCCGCCGTCGTCAACCCGCCGCATGCGACGATCCTCGCGGTCGGCGCCGGCGAGCAGCGGGTGATCGTCAAGAACGGCGAAATGGCGATCGCCACCGTGATGTCGGTGACGCTGTCGACCGACCATCGCTGCGTCGACGGCGCGCTCGGCGCCGAGCTGCTCCAGGCCTTCAAGGGCTATATCGAAAACCCAATGGGCTTGCTTGTCTGATAGCGAACCGGAGGCGGAAATGACCAAGACCGTTCTTTGCTATGGTGACTCGCTGACCTGGGGTCATGACCCTGAGAGTATCGGCCGTCATGAGTACAAGAACCGTTGGCCGAGCGTGCTTCAGGCAGCGCTCGGCAGCGAGGCGCGCGTCATTGCTGAGGGCCTGAACGGTCGCACGACCGCTTTCGACGACCATCTTGCCGATTGCGATCGCAATGGTGCGCGCGTCCTGCCGACGATCCTGCAGACGCATGCGCCGCTCGACCTCGTCATCCTGCTGCTCGGCACCAACGACATGAAGCCTGTTGTGGCTGGCTCCGCCTTTGCCGCCTGCCAGGGCATCAGCCGGCTTGTGCGACTGATCCGCAATCACGCCTGGCCCTTTGAATTCGACGGGCCGGAGATCTTGATCGTAGCGCCGCCGGCGATCTGCGCGACCGGCAATGTGCCCTTCGCCGCATCCTTTCCCGGCGGCATCGAGGAATCGGCGAAGCTCGCAACGCTCTATCGCGACCTTGCCGACGAGCTTGGTTGTGGCTTTTTCGATGGCAATTCTGTCGCCAAGACCACGCCGATCGACGGCATTCACCTCGATGCGGAAAACACGCGGGCGCTCGGGCGCGGGCTGGAATCGATCGTGCGGATGATGCTGGGGATCTGAAAAACTGGTTCACCGGCAGTCTCGGCGCGTTTACCGCCATATGCGCGGCATCGGCCTCGGACGCAGGCTGCCGGACATCCGAAAGGGCTGGTCGCCGCCAGTCAGGCTGGTCGCAGCAAGCGATAATGAGGCGGCTTTGTCGCTTAAGTAAGAAACGGATTCTCGGAGGGCTGCCCGCGCTGATGCCGTGCCGCTCTTCGGAAACAGCAATAGGCACGCGTGGGTGCTCATGACCCGCAGCGCAGCATAGCAAAGGCAGGAAACACATGGCTGAATCCTACGACGTCATCATCATCGGCTCCGGTCCCGGCGGCTATGTCGCCGCCATTCGCGCGGCCCAGCTCGGGCTTAAGACGGCGATCGTCGAGCGCGAACATATGGGCGGCATCTGCCTGAACTGGGGCTGCATACCGACGAAGGCGCTGTTGCGTTCGGCCGAGGTGCTCGATCATGCCAATCACTTCAAGGATTTCGGCCTCGTTCTTGAAGGCACGGTGAAGCCGGATGCCAAGGCCGTCGTCGGCCGCTCGCGCGCTGTTTCCGCCCGTCTCAACGCCGGCGTCGGTTTCCTGATGAAGAAGAACAAGATCGACATCATCTGGGGCGAAGGCAAGCTGACAAAGCCCGGCGAGATCGTCGTCGGCAAGTCGTCGAAACCGGTGGTTGAGCCGCAGCACCCGCTGCCGAAAAACGTCAAGGGCGAAGGCACCTATACCGCCAAGCACATCATCATCGCGACCGGCGCCCGTCCGCGCGCGCTGCCCGGCATCGAGCCCGACGGCAAGCTGGTCTGGACCTATTTCGAGGCGCTGAAGCCGGATGCGCTGCCGAAGTCGCTGATCGTCATGGGCTCGGGTGCGATTGGCATCGAATTCGCAAGCTTCTATCGCTCGATGGGCGTCGACGTCACGGTGGTGGAAGTGATGCCGACCATCATGCCGGTCGAGGATGCCGAAATCACCGCCATCGCCCGCAAGCAGCTGGAAAAGCGCGGCCTCAAGATCTTCACCAGCGCCAAGGTGACCAAGGTCGAGAAGGCGGCAAACAGCATCACCGCCCATGTCGAGACTGCAGACGGCAAGGTCCAGCAGATCACCGCCGACCGGATGATTTCGGCTGTCGGCGTTCAGGGCAATATCGAAAACCTCGGCCTGGAGGCGCTCGGCATCAAGACCGACCGCGGCTGCGTCGTCGCCGACGGTTACGGCAAGACCAATGTCGCGGGCATCTATG
>NZ_JAQJCJ010000080.1:0-1093 GCF_030182485.1 Rhizobium atlanticum | reverse complement strand
CCGACGAGACGGACGATGGCTTCGTCGTTCGGAAAGATGCCGACGACCTCGGTGCGTCGCTTGATTTCGCCGTTGAGACGCTCAATTGGATTCGTCGAGTGCAGCTTTGCCCGGTGCTCTTTCGGGAAGGTCATGTAGGCGAGCACGTCCTCTTCAGCGTCGTCCATGATGGTGGCAAGCTTCGGCACTTTCGGCCTGATTTGATCGGCGACACTGCGCCATTGTGCGGCTTGCTGCCTCCGGGGTCTCCTGGGCAAAGGCCGTCGCGATGAAGGCGGATACGACCCGCCTGCCGCTCTTTCCAGCATGCGCGAGCACGTTCCTCATGAAGTGAACCCGGCACCTTTGCCAAGTGGCATTGAGAACCTTGGAAACGGCAGCCTTGATGCCCTCATGTGCATCAGAGACAACAAGGTTCACACCACGTAATCCTCGACGTGTCAGCCTGCGCAGGAATTCCGTCCAGATCGGTTCGGCCTCCGAGGTGCCAACTTCCATACCCAGGACCTCGCGCCGACCGTCGTTATTGACGCCGACCGCGATAATGACGGCGACTGAGACGATGCGGCCGCCACGCCGGACCTTGAGATAGGTCGCGTCCACCACAGGTCGTCGACAGAACGAGTCGAGATTCCCTGGATATACGCTTCCTGGATAACGGCCGTCAGAGCTTTCTCTGCCATGCGGCGCGGTTCAAGGAAGCTCGGAAAGTAGCTGCCCTTGCGCAGCTTCGGAATGCGAAGCTCGACGGTGCCAGCCCGCGTCTCCCAATCGCGGTCACGGTAGCCATTGCGTTGAGTGAGCCGCATCGGGTTCTTCACACCGAAGTCAGCACCCGTGGCCGAGCCGACCTCCAACTCCATCAGCCGCTCGGCAGCAAGACCGATCATCTCACGCAACAAATCTGCATCGGCACTCTTCTCAACAAGCGAACGCACGTTCATCATGTCATTGGTCATCGGTGATCTTTCCGTCAGGTTGGTCTTGAACAACCCGACCCTAGCGGAAAACACTGATGGCCGCCCGCAAAGCCGATCACCCGCTACAGCGCAACGAGAAGCGCGCGGGCGCTCGGCTTTACTCCCTACCGTCA
>NZ_JAQJCJ010000079.1:0-1099 GCF_030182485.1 Rhizobium atlanticum | reverse complement strand
CGCGTCCACACGATCTGCTCCCATGTGCTCGATGAAGGCGTCCCTCAGGCGGGAAAGCCATCTTTCTCTGTAGGCCAAGGGAGCATCGGCCTCGCCTTCAGCGGTGAGGACCCATTCGGCGAACTGTGTTGCGGTCACTGTACCCGAGTTCGGCATGAAGTCAGTCACGTGCACATATTTGTCTGCCTGCACGCTCCCGCAGTGACCCCAGCCGACACAGACCTGATGCATGAGCGCATCGAAACCAGTTTTTCCTGTCATGAAAGTGCGCAGTGATTGAGGCGGGATGCCTTCGAGCGCGTCATCAGATTACAGCGCCGCGTGTAAGCCCGCAATAGGATTGGCTATCGAATGGCTGCTTTCATGTCGCGGCGAATTCTGATTCACGCTCCGCATGAGCCGATATGATCTGACTGACTTCGAATGGCGCGTGATTAAGCCGCTGTTGCCCAACAAATCACGGGGTGTCGCTCGCGTCGATGACCGGCGAGTGCTGAATGGCATCTTTTGGGTTCTTCGATCTGGAGCCCCCTGGCGTGATGTCCCAGAACGATATGGACCATATACGACATGCTACAATCGCTTCAGGCGTTGGACGATGGCTGGAATTTGGGACAGGCTCATGGAAGCTGTCACGAGCCATTCGAATGACGGCATCGCTATGATTGACGGCACTTCTGTTCGCGTCCATCATCTGGCGGCCACGCTAACGACCGAACACCCGGATCGTTGCCTGGGGCGAAGTCGCGGTGGTCTCACGACCAAAATTCATGCCGTCACTGATGGCAAGGGGCTACCGATCAAGATTGCTATCACACCCGGTCACGCTCACGACCTAACTGCGGCGAAAGAGCTGCTTACTGATCTATCCCAAGGTGATATGGTTCTTGCAGACAAAGCCTATGATGCCGACTGGCTCCGCGCGGAGGTCAGAATGAAAGGATCATGGGCGAACATTCCGCCAAAATCCAACCGGAAGAGGCCAGTCGTCTTCAGCCCTTGGCTTTACAGAAAGCGAAATCTCATTGAGCGGTTCTTTAGTAAGCTCAAATGTTTTCGACGGATCGCGACCCGGTATGAGAAGTTGGGCACGAGTTTC
>NZ_JAQJCJ010000078.1:0-1142 GCF_030182485.1 Rhizobium atlanticum | reverse complement strand
GCCAAGGGCGACATCGTCATCCTCGACAATCTCGGCAGCCATAAGGGCCAAGCTGTCCGTCGTGCCATCCGGGCCGCAGGCGCGCACCTCTTCTTCCTGCCGCCTTACAGCCCGGACCTCAATCCCATCGAGCAAGTCTTTGCCAAGCTCAAGCACCTAATTAGGAGAGAACAGCCTCGCACAGTCGAAGCGACATGGCGCAAGGCTGGTGAAATGCTCGACTGCTTCTCGCCAGCAGAATGCGCAAACTACCTCACAAACTCAGGATATGCTTCCGTATGAAAGCAGCAGGCTCTAGTGCTCGGCCGATAGCAGGCGGCGAGAGAGTGCTCACGTGAAGAATATGTTATATAATGCATCCTCTTCTTCACCACTCAGGATCACGCATCATTGTTCTCAGCGACTACACGCCTCTCCCCTCGCGCCAACAAGGCGCCGCGATGTCCGAGCAAGGATTAAGCAAATAAGAAGTCCCACGACTGCAGGCTTGAAAGAGCGACATTCCTTAACGTTATGGTGTTGTCGGAATCGGCCATGATAATTGTATCATTCCCGGACTGCTCGCTTGCCGCAAAAAGCGATTCCCAATCGACGAAAATGTTGTGATCGATCGAGATCGCGTCATGTGCGGAGCCGGTTGCCACGAAGTTTGTGATCGTATCGTGGCCCCAGTTCGCCGAATAAACGAAGACGTCGGCTGCTGCTCCACCAGTGAGAGTATCGTTGCCGGCGCCACCGGTCAGCGTATTAGAACCACTACCACCGACGATAACATTGTTCAGCGCATTGCCTGTTCCGGCAAACGGCCCCGTTCCGATAAATGTGAGGTTCTCGACATCGCTGCCAAGCGTATAGATCGCCAGGTTGGTTCGAACCGTATCGGTCCCGGCATCGGCAGCTTCGGTGACGATGTCGCCGGCATTGTCGACGATATAGGTGTCGTGGCCCGCACCACCGATTAAGGTGTCCGCATCGGCCCCGCCGTTCAGCGTGTCATTGCCGGCGCCACCGGTGATCGTGTTGGCGAGCGCATTGCCGGCGCCGCTGAAGTTGGCGGATCCGGTATAGGTCAGGTTCTCGACATTGTTGCCGAGCGTATAGCCGGCAAGCGCCGTCTGGACCGTGTCCGTCCCTTCGTTCAC
>NZ_JAQJCJ010000077.1:0-1284 GCF_030182485.1 Rhizobium atlanticum | reverse complement strand
ATGTCATTGTCGGTCCCGGCACTCTCCGAAGGCGCCATGGCGCGTCTCATGGAGATCGAGGCGGTGCGCAACAGGGGCGGGGACGATGCTTATAAGACCGCCTTTGCCCTTGCCGCGAAGGACCGCACGGTCGTGCAAGAGATCAAGGCGGTCAGCGAGGCGCTGTCTGCCCGCTTCGGCTGGAGTGCCTTCACCGCAAAGGCGGATGCGGTTGCCGAGCGCAACATGGCCGAGCGCATGCCTAACGATCTGATGGTCGGCGAGCGCGAGAAGCTGACCCACCTGTTTGAAGCCGTCAGACGATTTGCCGAGGCGCAGCATCTGGCCGAGCGCCAGGATCGCTCGAAGATCGTCGCGGCAGCCAGTGCCGTTCCGGACCCGGAGCAAGACAAGGGGGGAGGAAAGGAGAATGTGACTGTTGTGCCCATGCTTGCCGCTGTCACCGAGTTCAAGATACCGATCGACGACGAGGCGCGATCGCGAACTCTCTCCGCTCCTCTTTACCGTCAGCAGCGTGCGGCACTGGCGAACGCGGCAAGAACGATCTGGCGCGATCCGGCAGGCGCTGTCGGCAAGATCGAGGAACTGCTTGCAAAAGGCTTTGCTGCCGATCGTATTGCTGCTGCGGTGACCAATGATCCGGCTGCTTATGGCGCCTTGCGCGGCTCTGGTCGTCTGATGGATCGAATGCTGGCTTCGGGCCGCGAGCGCAAGGATGCGCTCAAGGCTGTGCCCGAGGCGGCCACCCGGCTGCGTTCTCTTGGCTCTGCCTATGTCAATCTCTTCGACGCAGGCCGTCAGGGCATCAAGGCAGAGCGGGAGCGTATGGGGGTTGCTATTCCTGGCCTGTCGAAGGCGGCGGAAGAGGCGCTCACACGGCTGACCACGGGGGCGGGGAACAAAAGCCATCGGCAAAACGCATCGGCTGTCTCTCTCGATCCGGGCGTCCGGCGGGAGTTCGCCGTCGTCAGCAAGGCGCTCGACCAGCGCTTCGGGCGCAATGCCATCATCCGCGGCGACAAGGATCTCATCAACCATGTGCCAGAGGCGCAGCGCCAGGCCTTCGCGGCGATGCAGGAGAGGCTGAAGGTCCTGCAGCAGACCGTCCGCGCGGAAAGCCGTCAGCAGATCCTCGCGGAACGGCGTCAGCGGGCGGTCAACCGCGGCCGGGGAATCGATCTCTAAAGGTCGCTGAACAACCGCATTGCTTGGCGTTCATGCGCCGCTGTCGGCTACTCGCTTTCACGCTGGGGATGTGGTGGTCTCCTCTGTGCTCAGATGTTT
>NZ_JAQJCJ010000076.1:0-1294 GCF_030182485.1 Rhizobium atlanticum | reverse complement strand
CAGCGAGAAGAACGGCTATGTGCGACGTGCTCACGGTCCGGGACGGCGGAAGGATTTTACGAAGGATCCCGCAGTCATCGAACGCCGTAAAGCTGCGCTGGCAAAGCTCGATGCTGCGGAGTGAGGTGTCGATCGCATAGTCTCAAAGCTAAAGCCGATGGTGCCACGAACCCGCCCCGATCTGATCTTGCAACCCGCACCAGCCGCTCAGATCGGGGCTGGTCGGCGGGCCGTGGGGCAGCCGCGAGTGACATTTCTACTTTGCGCAACCGCGGACATTTCAACCTGACCGCCACATCGCCTGTAGCCGGGTACATTCTATTTCCAAGTGCGACATGCCAATGGTTTCAATGGCTTCACTTTGGAGATTTTGGCATGTCCCGATGCTATACGCAGCTTGCCCTCGCCGATCGCCGACGCCTGCATCACTTGGTGGCGGCGAAAGTTCCGGTCAACGAGATGGCCCGTCAGCTTGGCCGTCACCGCTCGACGATTTACCGCGAGATCAAGCGCAACACGTTTCGCGATCGTGACCTGCCGGACTACGACGGCTACTACAGCACGGTTGCGAACGACATTGCGCAGGACCGACGTCGCCGGCTGAAAAAGCTGCGGCGTCACCCGAATTTGCGAACACAGATCATCAACCAGTTGGAGGCTCGCTGGTCTCCGGAACAGATTGCCGGACGCCTGCTGTCGGACGGCCTCAGTCGTGTTCGCGTTTGCAAGGAGACAATCTATCGCTTTATCTACAGCAAGGAAGATTATGGGCTTGGTCTCTATCAGTATCTACCGGAAGCGCGCCGCAAACGTCGTCCACTGCGCTCCAGGAAGCCGCGCGACGGTGTTTTTCCAGCCACGCACCGCATATCCCAATGTCCTGATTCTACTGGAGATAGATCGCAGTTTGGGCATTGGGAGGGCGACCTCCTCATCTTCGAACGTCCACTCGGCCATGCCAATGTCACCTCCCTCGTCGAGCGCAAGAGCCGCTATACCGTTCTCATCAAGAATCCGAGCCGGCACTCGCGCCCGATCATGGACAAGATCATCAGAGCGTTTTCGCCTTTGCCGGCCTTCGCGCGTCAAAGCTTCACCTTTGATCGCGGTACCGAGTTTGCCGGATTCAGGGCTTTGGAAGAAGGGATCGGTGCGCATAGTTGGTTTTGCGACCCAAGTGCGCCTTGGCAAAAAGGAACCGTCGAGAACACCAACAAGCGCATTCGACGTTTCCGCCAGGCACCACAGACTTGGCAGTTGTGTCGCAACACGACCTTCTCAACCTGACGCGCCA
>NZ_JAQJCJ010000075.1:0-1544 GCF_030182485.1 Rhizobium atlanticum | reverse complement strand
GCTCGAAGGCATCCCGCCTCAATCACTGCGCACTTTCATGACAGGAAAAACTGGTTTCGATGCGCTCATGCATCAGGTCTGTGTCGGCTGGGGTCACTGCGGGAGCGTGCAGGCAGACAAATATGTGCACGTGACTGACTTCATGCCGAACTCGGGTACAGTGACCGCAACACAGTTCGCCGAATGGGTCCTCACCGCTGAAGGCGAGGCCGATGCTCCCTTGGCCTACAGAGAAAGATGGCTTTCCCGCCTGAGGGACGCCTTCATCGAGCACATGGGAGCAGATCGTGTGGACGCGCAGCGGATGCGATGGCAATCAGAATAGACCGTTCTGAAACTCCACACCGGTCAATTCGAATTTACGAGTTCACGGCCTAGTTCCGATCGTCGTCACACTAGCTGCTGCAGTACCGCATGATTCGGAGCGGCCGTTTGCTGCATATCTCGGGGCAGTTGTCGTATCCCCTTTATATTGTCCACCTGCCTATCATTCAGCTTGGTGGTCAATTCCAAAAGCTCACCGACAGCTCGATTCCACTGCTGGTTACCGCGTGCGCTACCCTCCTTGTCGCTGTCGCTCTGGCGCATATTCTACACGTTTGTTTCGATGCGCCCCTTCGTGCGTACTTAGGGCGCAAGTTTTCCTCAAACTAGGGGAAGCGCCTGCCTCTAAGTGAGGATTTGCCGATCATCCGCTCGGCAAGCTCCCTGTGAGAAAGGGGTAAATTTGAAATCCCTTCAACTGCGGCGTTCCAGATGGTCACAAGTGTCTGCTCACATCTAGGCCTCACCCTCAACCTGAAGATCGGGGTTCACACCGGCGAGGCGGTCGGCGACACCTTCAGCAGCATCAAGGTGTTCAGCGGCTCGGCCAGCGTTGCGATGCGCCGACGTAGAGCTGGCGCGGTCGACCAAATACGCTGCTCCGGATCCTCGATCATCTCGTTCCATTGGGCGACCCAGCCGACTGTACGCGCGAGCGCAAAGAGGACGGTAAACATCGCGGTCGGAAACCCGAGAGCACACAGTGTGATGCCCGCGTAAAAATCGCATTCGGATAAGAGCTTCTTTTCAATGAAGTACGGATCGTTGAGGGGAAACTTTTCGAGCTCGAGGGCCATCTCACGCTCGACGTAACGCCGCAGGCCGCGCGGCGGATTGAGGCCCGCCGCTCCGAGAGGCTCATGAGGCGAAACACACGCCCATTAGCTTATGAACGGCATGTTACGTCGAAGGCAATTCTGTTGCTCGAACATAGTGGGAAAAGAGCGAGCCGGCGCACAACTAATGTTGGTGTAAACGCACGCACCTACGTCCTCTACAAAAGACTTCGTTTCCGAATTGGGTCAGCCGGCGAATAAGGTCGACAAGCTGATATGGTCCCAAAGTCACGGCTGCCTGAGGCGTCCGATGAGTTGCCTTGCCGCGGACTCACATTGCGCAATTTTATGTTGCCACCCATAAAAACCCTCTTGAAAATTTCCCGACATCCGTGCAAAGGGTGAGCCTTTCTTGGATTCTATATATATATATATATATATATG
>NZ_JAQJCJ010000074.1:0-1548 GCF_030182485.1 Rhizobium atlanticum | reverse complement strand
ATGTGGCGGTCAGGTTGAAATGTCCGCGGTTGCGCAAAGTAGAAATGTCACTCGCGGCTGCCCCACGGCCCGCCGACCAGCCCCGATCTGAGCGGCTGGTGCGGGTTGCAAGATCAGATCGGGGCGGGTTCGTGGCACCATCGGCTTTAGCTTTGAGACTATGCGATCGACACCTCACTCCGCAGCATCGAGCTTTGCCAGCGCAGCTTTACGGCGTTCGATGACTGCGGGATCCTTCGTAAAATCCTTCCGCCGTCCCGGACCGTGAGCACGTCGCACATAGCCGTTCTTCTCGCTGTTGGTCTTCACCACCGGCTTCGACTGCTGCTCCTGGCGCTCCTTGATATAGGCCAGAACGTCGCCGAGCCGTTTGTTCTCGGTGATCGCCGCATGCGTCACCCGCTGGTCCTTGTCGAAGGTTTTGTAGGGCAGGGAGTGTCCCTTCCATCGTACATCGAGCCGGCCGTCCGCATAGGCATAGGTCTCGACATAGCGGCCGGCCAATCCGCGCGTCACCTCGCTCTCCTCCAGCATGATCCGCTTACGCTCGAACGAAAACGTCAGCTGCGATCCGACATAGCGCTGCTCGCGTTTGCACAGGATCTCCTTCAACCGATCCGGTGCAAGATTCAGCGGCCGGTGCAGGTCATCGGATCGGGCAGGGACAATCGCAAACCGCTGATTGTAGTCCACCATGAAGCCCGGCAGAAACGCATTGCCTGCCTCCATGGTGTCTATGCCTGCCAGCCGCAATTCCTTGACCAGCCGATCCTGCAGTGTTCGGTTCATGCGCTCGACACGCCCTTTGGCCTGGCTGGAGTTTGCGCAAAGAATCTCGATGTTTAGTTCCGATAGTGCACGCCCGAACTGGGTCATGCCCTGACCACCTTTGGCGTCCTTCTTCGCCACCCGGAAGACCGAATGCTTGTCGGAATAAAAGGCGATCGGCGCGCCGTGCTGCTTCAGATAAAGCTCCAATGCGTCGAAATAGCTGAAGGCGCTTTCCGAGCGCACGAACCGCAACTGCATCAACCGGCCCGTCGCATCGTCGACAAACACCAGCAGCGAGCACGGATCTCCACGATCCTCAAACCAGCGATGCTCGGACCCGTCGATCTGCACCAGCTCGCCATAGGCTTCGCGTCGCAGCCGCGGCTGATGAAACGTCCGCCGCTGCTTGCGTGATAGCCACAATCCGGCCTGTGTCATCCAGCCGCGCAACGTCTCGCGCGACACACGCAATCCATCGCGCTCGGCAAGCTTCTCGGCCGCCAGCGTCGGGCCGAAGTCCGCATAACGTTCACGAACCAGCGTCACCGCATAATCGCGAACACTATCGCTGATCCGGTTGTTCGACGGCCGGCCGATGGCTTTGTGACGGATCGACGCCGCACCGGTCGTTCTGATGCGATCCAACAGCCGCCGCACCTGGCGCTCGCTCAGGTCAAGCACATGCACCGCCGACGCCAACGTCATGCGTCCGTCGACAACCCTCGACAAAACCTCGATCCGCTGCAGGTCTCGCTCGCTCATCGCAATCAGTCCCAT
>NZ_JAQJCJ010000073.1:0-1915 GCF_030182485.1 Rhizobium atlanticum | reverse complement strand
GGCCGGATTTGCCTGACGAATAATGCGGCAGAGCGAGCGCTCAGAGGCTTTGCGCTCGGCAGAAAATCCTGGCTCTTCGCCGGATCAGACCGCGGTGCAGATCGTGCGGCCTTCATGGCCACATTGATTATGACGGCAAAACTCAACGACATCGATCCGCAGGTGTGGCTGGCCGACGTTCTTGCCAGCATCGCTGATACGTCGATTACCAGGCTGGAGCAGTTGCTTCCGTGGAATTGGACGCCGCCGACCGTCAACGCTCAAGCGGCCTGACCTGCGGCCTTCACCGGAGGCTTACCTAAAATCAAGATCGCATGCCGCAGCGAATTTGGTGATAACTTCGTTTTTGATCGCGGAGACGCCGCAGCCGCCACCGGCCTCAGCAAAATCGCCCCTAATGCTGAAATACATATTCGTCGACCCGCACTCGAGCGTCATTATCCAGCCTTCTTGCACCATTCCCCACTATACTACTTGAGGTTCATCGTGTTTGGTGAGTTCAACAATGTTGAAGCAGTAATGCGACGATCTGGAAGGATGATGATCGTCCAATGGAGGCATTAATGGGTGGATCAGGCGGCTTTAAAGCAATTGGAGTATTTCTAGTATCATTGTTCTTTTCGAACGCCGCAGCAAATGCAGATGAACAAATTTCTCAGTACAAAGCTGCGATGACTAAGGTATTTTTGGAGAAATATGCCGCCTTTCCGATTTTCATTAAGAATCCCCTGTTTCCCGGCGATGTTGTAGCAATCAACAACGAGGAGTTAGTCGCACGAGGCTGCTACAAAAAAATAGCCGGTGGAAATTACAAAGGCACACAAGATTTCTCAGAAGGTATTGATGTTTCAAGCGACATTGACGCTAGAATTGGCGGCGTTGTCATCAAAAAGCGAATCGCTGACGCGGATGTGGGCGCCGACGTAACTTTTGCTGAGACGGCGCGACTCAGTGTAAGCCCCCTGTCCCTCGACAGCGCGCCGGATGCGAATGCACTCCTCGATTGGGACCGAACCCAATCAAAGTGCCACATCATCGATCAAATCCTTGCTGGCGAACCGACGGGACTTTTTTTGGTGTCGGAAGTTCTACATGGCAAAGTCAATTTTTCATTCTCGGTCAGCTTTTCTTCATCAATATCGGCAAAGGCGAAATCAGATCTGCTTCTTAAAATTGCGAGATCATTTTCCATCGACGAGGCAACGATCGGTGCGTCCATTTCTTCGGCGGTGTTCGGTGTATCCACGTCCCCTGACAACATGACGCTGGCGATAAGACCGGCAAGATACAACCGGGAGGAGCTAGCGCGCATAACGCTGTTCATGCGTGGCGAACGAGGCGCTAAACTGGAGATTGCTGTGGAGTCGGCCATTCGCGAGCGGGACATCGGAATATTCGAGAAATTAA
This sequence comes from Rhizobium atlanticum, assembly GCF_030182485.1. Classification (NCBI taxonomy): domain Bacteria; kingdom Pseudomonadati; phylum Pseudomonadota; class Alphaproteobacteria; order Hyphomicrobiales; family Rhizobiaceae; genus Rhizobium; species Rhizobium atlanticum. The sequence continues at coordinate 508 of NZ_JAQJCJ010000073.1, read as the reverse complement.
GGATTTTCACGCAAGAGCTCATGGGTGACGAAATCAAGAATCGCACGGATTGGGCGCGCCGGATGGCTTATGGAAAAGAGATGGTCTCGCTCCAGCAACTATCAGGTGAAGAGATCGATATGCAGAAAGTGGCAACATACGCCGCAGCAATGGTGATTGTCGGAGAATAGTCATCAAATTGGCATCAACCCGTAGGCCGAACCTAGGCCGTGACCTTGCCCCGTTGAAATAATCCATTTTGAAGTAAGCTCTGGCCCATTGAGAGGACCAGGGAATGAAGCGCAAACGTTTCACAGACGAACAGATTATCGGCATTCTGAAGGAGCACGAGGCCGGCACGCCAGTCTCGGAGCTTTGCCGCAAGCACGGCGTCAGCGATGCCAGCATTTATAAATGGAAAGCCAAATTCGGTGGCATGGACGTATCCGAAGCCAAGCGTCTGAAGACGCTGGAGGACGAAAACACGAAGCTGAAACGGCTCCTGGCAGATGCGATGCTGGACAATGCG
>NZ_JAQJCJ010000072.1:0-2099 GCF_030182485.1 Rhizobium atlanticum | reverse complement strand
ATCCAGGCGGGTGCTGCCTTTCGGGCGATCAGCGACCGCATCGGTTTTGCCGAGCTTGCCGGTGTTCGCCGACAGCGTGAAGAATGGGCGCGAGAGGCCTCGCGGCTCTTTGCCCGCGGCGAGATCGAGAAAGGTCTCGACGTTTATGCCCGGCATGGTCACCTTGCCGAGGCGGGCACGCGCGCGGAAACGATCGAGCGGATTGTCGCCGACTGGAGCCAGGCGCGCAGAGAGGCAATCGTTCAATCCGTTTCCGAGGGCAGGGATGGTCGGCTGCGCGGCGACGAACTGCTCGTGCTTGCCCACACCAATGACGATGTCCGCAAGCTCAACGAGGCGCTGCGTGAGGTGATGGCAGGCGAGGGCGCGCTTTCCGACAGCCGCACCTTCCAGACGGCACGCGGGGCGCGGGAGTTCGCCGTCGGCGATCGCATCATCTTTTTGGAGAACGCCCGCTTCCTCGAACCGCGGGCCAGGAGTTATGGTCCGCAATACGTCAAGAACGGCATGCTCGGCACGGTCATCTCCACCGGTGACAAATGTGGCGAAGCGCTGATCTCGGTTCGTCTCGACAATGGCCATAAACTCGTCTTCAGCGAAGACAGCTATCGCAATGTCGATCACGGCTATGCCGCAACGATCCACAAAGCCCAGGGCACCACCGTCGAGCGCACCTTCGTGCTTGCCACCGGCATGATGGACCAACACCTGACCTATGTGGCGATGACCCGCCATCGCGATCGCGTCGATCTTTATGCGGCAAGCGAGGATTTTGAGCCAAGACCGGAATGGGGACGCAGGCCGCGTGTTGATCATGCCGCCGGTGTGACCGGTGAGCTTGTCGAAACCGGAGCGGCCAAATTCCGGCCTGATGATGAGGATGCCGACGACAGCCCCTATGCCGATGTCAGGACCGACGATGGAACCGTCCATCGGCTGTGGGGCGTGAGCCTGCCGAAGGCGCTCGAAGAGGGTGGCATCGCAGAAGGCGACACCGTCACACTGCGCAAGGACGGCGTGGAACGGGTCAAGGTCCAGATTGCCGTTGTCGATGAAGAGACCGGTCAGAAGCGTTACGAGGAGCGGGAGGTCGATCGCAACGTCTGGACGGCGAGGCAGATCGAAACCGCCGAAGCCAGACAGGACCGCATCGAGCGGGAAAGCCATCGGCCGGATCTGTTCAAGCAGCTCGTCGAGCGGCTGTCGCGCTCCGGCGCCAAGACGACGACGCTCGATTTTGCAAGCGAGGCCGGTTATCGGGCCCAGGCGCAAGACTTCGCCCGCCGCCGCGGGCTCGATCATCTCTCGCTGGCTGCGGCCGAGATCGAGGGGGACATCTCGCGGCGCTTTGCGTGGATTGCCGCAAAGCGGGAGCAGGTGGAAAAGCTCTGGGAACGGGCAAGCATGGCGCTCGGCTTTGCGATCGAGCGGGAACGGCGCGTCTCCTATAGCGAGGTGCGAACTGAATCCCAGCCAACTGAATCCCAGCCCCCCTCGGGCGCGAACGCCGGCAAAGCCCGTTATCTGATCCCGCCGACCAGCGACTTCGCCAGAAGCCTCAATGAAGATGCGCGGCTGGCGCAATTGTCATCCCCGGCGTGGAAGGATCGGGAAACGCTGCTGCGACCGGTGCTGGAAAGGATCTATCGCGATCCGGATGGCGCACTTGTCGCCCTGAATGCGCTTGCTTCAGATACCGGCACTGAACCCCGCAGGCTCGCCGACGATCTTGCCGTGAGCCCTGACCGGCTTGGCCGCCTGCGTGGCTCCGAGCTCATCGTCGACGGACGCGCAGAGCGCCAGGAGCGGAATGTCGCCTTGGCGGCTGTGACGGAATTGCTTCCCCTGGCCCGCGCCCATGCGAGCGAGTTCCACAGGAGCGCCGAACGGTTCGAGATCCGTGAGCAGGCGCGTCGCGCGCATATGTCATTGTCGGTCCCGGCACTCTCCGAAGGCGCCATGGCGCGTCTCATGGAGATCGAGGCGGTGCGCAACAGGGGCGGGGACGATGCTTATAAGACCGCCTTTGCCCTTGCCGCGAAGGACCGCACGGTCGTGCAAGAGATCAAGGCGGTCAGCGAGGCGCTGTCTGCCCGCTT
>NZ_JAQJCJ010000071.1:0-2416 GCF_030182485.1 Rhizobium atlanticum | reverse complement strand
TTGTGTCCGGTCTCTGGTTTAGCAGGTGCGGGACGCCTTTCCGCGCCATAAGGAGGCTTTTGCGGTGAAGAAGTTGAATGTTGCGCTGATCGGTACGGGCTTCATGGGGAAGGCTCACTCGATTGCGACCGCGGTTGTGCCGATCCTGTTCGGTTCTCCGGTCGAGATCGAACGCAAGGTGGTTGTCGACATCGACGAGGAATTGGCGCAGAACGCCGCCAAACAATATGGCTTTGCCGAATACGCGACCGACTGGCGCGAGGTCGTTTCGCGCCCGGACATCGACATCGTCGACATCTGCACGCCGAACAGCACGCATGCACAGATCGCGATTGCGGCAGCCAAGGCCGGCAAGCACATCATGTGCGAAAAGCCGATGTCGATGACGGTCGAAGAAGCCGAGGCGATGCTTGCGGCGGCCAACGAGACCGGTGTCGTGACGATGGTGTCCTATAACTACCGTCATACGCCGGCGCTGCAGATGGCCAAGAAGCTGATCGAGGAAGGCCGCATCGGCGACATTCTGACATTCCGCGGCTATTACCTGCAGGATTGGGGTGCCGATCCGGAAAAGCCGCTTTCCTGGCGCTTCAACAAGGCTCTGGCGGGTTCGGGCACGCTTGGCGATATCGGAACGCATGTGATCGATGCAGCGCGCCTGCTTGTCGGCGAGTTCGAAGAGGTCAACGCCATCGTCAAGACCTTCATTCCGGAACGTCCTTTGCCGGCAGGTCGCTTTTTTGGTCCGAGCGGGGCTGCATCGACGGAAAAGGGCAAGGTCGACGTCGATGATACGGCGCTGACGATGATCAAGTTCTCCGGCGGTGCGCATGGCACGATCGAAGTGACCCGCAACTCCTGGGGCCATCACAACCAGCTGGGCTTCGAAATCCATGGAACGCGCGGATCGATCGCCTTTGATTACCAGCGCCTGAACGAACTGCGCGTTGCCTTTGCCGATGATCCGGCCGACGCCTTCGGCTTCCGCACGATCTATTCCGGTCCGAACCAGCCCTTCGGCGACAAGCTCTGGCCGGTTGCCGGCATGGGGCAGGGCTACATCGATATCAAGTCGATCGAATGGTACAACTTCCTCCAGGCCATTGCCGAAAACAAGCCGGCGTCGCCCGACTTCAAGGACGGTGTTCAGATCGAACGCATTGCCGATGCCATTCTCGTCTCGGGCCAGACCGGCGCCTGGGAAAAGATCAAGCAGACGGCTGTCTGAGGAGACGTTCGATGACAATCAAGCTTGCGATGCACACTTGGCCCTATGCGAGCAACCCGACGTGGCTGCCGGCCTATACGCTTGAGGAAACCCTTCGGCGGGTCAAGAAGATCGGCTATGACGCCATCGAAATCGGCGCCGCCAGCCCGCACGTGTTCCCGCAGACATTGAGCGCGCAGCGCCGCAAAGACATTGCCCAGATGCTGAAGGACTATGGGCTGGAGCTGGCAGCGATGCTGCCGGCCCATGGCGGCGGTCCCGGCAACAATGTCGCCTCTCCCATTCCCGAAGAGCGGCTTTGGGCGATCGACCATTACAAGGACATGGTCAAGCTGACGGCCGACTGGGGCGGCAAGCGGCTGATCTGCCTGCCCGGCTGGTACATCTTCGGCACCACCTACCGGCAGGCATGGGATTGGGCAAGGGCTGCAATCACCGAGATCGCGACCTTCGCGCAGGATTACGGCGTCGAGATCGTCATCGAGCCGACGCCGGAAGACAGCAACATTGTCAACACCTGCGACAACACGAAAAGAGGTGATGAGCGACTATGCCTATGCCATGGGCAAGGACCTGGTTCACATCCACGCCTCCGACAACGAACGGCTGCCGCCGGGAATGGGCAGGGGCGATTGGCCGGCGCTGATCAAGGCTTTGGCCGAAACCGGCTTCGATGGATACCTGTCGATGGAATGCGGCTTCCACAAGCGCGGCATCGAGCCAGACTGGGTGGCGCGCGTCTGCCTCGAATACCTCAAGCCAATCGTCGACGCCGCAAATGCAAAGGCAAAAATTACAAAATAAACCTGCAGATGTAATCGTTGACATTAATAACCAGGGCGGCGGGGACGCCGCCTGGAATGAATGGGAACCACAATGATTGGGACGGAACAATGAATACGAGCGACGCCGCAGGATTGGCAGACACGCGCGCTGTCAAGCGCAAGTTCAAGAGCGAGATGTCGATGGCCTTTGTGCTTGTCGGCATCGCGCTGATCTTCGAGGTGCTTGGCTGGATTTTCGTGGGCACGTCGTTCCTCGGCAACGATCAGCGCCTGTCGATCATCATTCTCCAGGTCTCGGTGACCGGAATTCTGGCCGTCGGCGTGACGCATGTGATCATCACAGGCGGCATCGACCTGGCGTCGGGATCGGTGGTCGGCCTTTCGGCCATGGTCGCCGCATCGC